>NZ_BCSL01000072.1:0-9014 GCF_001570845.1 Dietzia papillomatosis NBRC 105045
GGCGGGGGCCGCCGGGGCGGCGGAGCCGGTCTTGCCGAGTTCGGCGAGCTGGTTCTCCAGGTAGCTGGTGAGACGGCTGCGGTAGTCCTTCTCGAACGTCCGCAACTGGTCGATCCGGCTCTCCAGCACACCGCGCTGCTGGTTGATGGTCGCCATGATCTCGGTGTGCTTGCGCTCGGCGTCGGCCTGCAGGGCGTCGGCCTTGGCCTGCGCCTCCTTGACCTGCTGCTCGGACCGGGCCTGGGCATCCTTGACGATGCCGTCGGACTTGCTCTTGGCCTCGGCGAGAAGCTTGTCCGCCTCGCGGCGCGCGTCGCCGACCATCTTCTCGGCCTGCGACTTGGCGTCGTTGACCAGCTTCTCGGACTGCGTCCGGGCGTCGCCGACCAGCCGGTCCGACTCGCTGCGGGCCTTGGCCATGAGCCCGTCGGACTCCTTCTTGGCCTCGCCGGTCAGGCGGTCCGCCATCTCCTGGGCCATGGCCAGGACGCGGGCGGCGCGCAGGTGCGTCTCGTTGTTGGCGGCGCCGTCGTCCTCGCCCTTGCCGAGCGACGGGGTCGCGGCGGCGGGAGCGGGAGTGGTGGGCGCCGGGGCCGGCGTCGGCGCGGGCGCCGGGGCCTGCGCGGCGGGAGCGGCGGCACCCGATCCACCGCCGGAGGACTTGCCGGCCTCGTCAGCGGCCTTGCGCGCCTTCTCGAGGTCGCGGGTCAGCTCCTCGACCCGCTGCCGGAGGTCCTCGTTGTCCGAGACGAGTTCCGCGAGCTCCGTCTCGACCAGGTCCAGGAACTGGTCGACTTCGTCCTCGTTGTAGCCACGCTTGCCGATCGGTGGCTTGGAGAACGCGACGTTGTGCACATCGGCTGGTGTCAACGGCATGGGATACCCCTCGTGGTCGTCTCGGGTGCCGGTCCGGCGTTCACGCACCGGACCCACGACTTCATTTCTACCTTAACTGTGGCCAATCTAGTCACAACCGGCCCGCGCGTCACCAGCGGCCGTGGTCCGGGTCGGTGAACCGGGGCCGCTCTGCCGGCCGCAGCGCGGCCCCATCGCTCAGATGAAGGCCAGAATGACGACCCGCAGCACCATGAGGATGATGAACAGGACCAGGACGGACAGGTCCAGGGAGACCTGGCCGAGACGGACCGGCTTGATGACCTTGCGCAACGCCTTGACCGGCGGGTCCGTGATGGTGAACAGCCACTCCAGCACCACCGCGAGGACACCCTTCGGCGTCCAGCTACGGGAGAACGAGGCGATCATCTCCACCACGATCCGGCCCAGGAGCAGGAACCAGAAGACCTCGACCAGGTAATAGAGGATCAGCAGAATCAACGTCACGCTTCAACTCTACTTCCCCGGGCCACCGCGGTGCCCGAGGGCACCCGGTCCCCGCCGACGGGCGGACCGGTCAGCGGCGAAAGGCGCCGTTGACGGCGTCGCGGACCTCGGCCTCGGTGAGGTCCATGCCGGCGGGCTGCAGGAGGAACGTGCGCTCGCGGTCGGCGACCTTCTCCATGTGGCCGTCGAGGCCGAAGACGAGGCCGGCGGCGAAGTCGACCATGCGTCGGGCGTCTCCGGAGGCCATCGTGGACAGGTCCAGGACGACCGCGCGTCCGGCGCGGAAGTGCTCGCCGAGACTCTTGCCGTCGCCGAAGCCGCGGGGGCGCTCCACGACGGTCTCGGGAACGGTGACGAGCCCGTCCTCGACGAAGTCCTCCTCCGGCGCGAGGGCGACGGCACCGCGGGTGGCGGGCACACCGCGGAGGTTGGCGCGCGCGCCGGCCTCGGCCGCGTGGTAGCGGCGGGGGCGCGGAGCCGGCTCCTCGACGGGCGCACGGCGGGCGGCGGCACGCTCGTCGACGGGGTCGAGGTCGGCGACGCGGGAGCGGGGCGCGGGCTCGTCGAGGTACCGGTCGGCGGCGTAGCCGTAGTCGTCCCGGCGGTCGCGGGCGACCGGACCGAGGTCGTCCGTGTCGTGCATTCCGCGACCGACGCGCGCGTCGTGGTGGACGGGGCGGTCGTAGTCGTCCAGGTACTCGTCCTCGTACGCCGCGACGGGCGCCATTCCGAAGTACTCCTTGAACCGGGCGATTGCGCTCATCTTCCGGGACCTTCCTGGTAACGGGGTCGTCGCGGGCGTGTGTTCTTCGCGGGCGTGTGTTCTTCGCGGGCGGGTGTCCCCGCGAGGCTGGATCTCAAACTACTGGTCGGGGGCCGAGGATCGCCGTTCCGACACGCACGCAGGTGGAACCTGCCGCGATCGCCTCCTCGATGTCCCCGGACATGCCCGCGGAGAACTCGACGGCGTCGGGGTGCCGGCGCCGCAGGTCGGCGGCGACGTCGGCGGCGTCGGCGAAGTGGGCGGCGGGCTCGCCGGAGAGCGGGGGCACCACCATGAGCCCGGCCAGACGGAGGTGCCCGAGTCCGGCGACGTGGTCGGCCAGAGCGGGCAGGTCCTCGCGGGTGACCCCGCCGCGGGAGGTGTCGCCGTCGAGGCTCAGCTGGAGCAGGACGGGCAGGGGCGTGACGCCGTCGCGCTCGTCGGCGGCGCGGGCGCGGCCACGCTCGAGCCCGTTCGCGACCTTCACGGAGTCCACCGAGTGGACCCTGTCGGCCCACCCGGCCACGGCGGCGGCCTTGTTGGACTGGATGTGCCCGACCATGTTCCACCGCACGGACGCCGCCAACTCGGCGTCGGCGGCGGCGAGGTCGCCGACCTTGGCCGCCGCCTCCTGGACCCGGTTCTCGCCGACGTCACGCACCCCGAGGCGGGCGAGGTGGACGACGTCGGTGACGGGATGGAATTTGGTGACGACGACGAGGTCGACCTCGTCGGTCCGGCCCGCCGCCGCCCGGGCCGCGTCCACGCGTTCGCGGGTCTCTGCCAGCCGCGCGGCGAGTTCTGTGGCCCTGGTGTCGGTCATGTCCGCCCTTTCGTCTCCCGGTCCGGCGGGTCGGCCGGCCCGGCCTGCTACACCTGCCGCCAGATCACGCTGGCCTGGCGCCCGGTCCGCCCCTGTCGACGATAGGAGAACAGAGACTCCTCGGCGATCGTGCAGCGGGGGTCGGAGTCGACGCGCGTCACGCCGAGCCCGGCGAGCTGGCGGGTGATGCCCTTGCGCAGGTCCACGCCCGCGGTTCCGGCGACGGTCCGGGTGCGACTGCCGGGCAGGGCCGCCTCGACCTCGTCGGCGAGGTCGTCGGGCAGCTCGTAGTGCTCCCCTGCCGCCGCCGGTCCGAGGAGCACGGTGATCCGTTCCGGACGCGCCCCGAGCGAGGTCATCGCGCCGATGAGGTGGGGGACGATCCCGCCGACCGCGCCGACGCGTCCCGCGTGCACGGCCCCGATCACGCCGGCCTGCTCGTCCGCGGCGAGCACCGGGACGCAGTCGGCGGTGAGCACCGCCAGCGCGAGGCCGGGCCGGTCGGTCACGAGTCCGTCCGTGGCGGGGACGGGCCCGCCGGTCGGCCTGGTGACGCGGGCGATCCGGGTGCCGTGGACCTGGTCCATCCACACGATGTCGGTCGCGGGCAGGCCGAGTCGGCGGGCCAGCCGCGCGCGGTTGGCTGCCACGGCGGCGGGGGCGTCACCGACGTGGTCGCCGAGGTTGAACGAGTCGAAGTCTCCGGTCGACGCGCCGCCGCGGCGGTCGGTGACCACCCGGCGGACGCGCCCCGTGCCGTCGGGCGTCACGGGGTGCCCGGTCAGTGCCGCATGAAGGGCGGGACGTCGATGTCGTCGTCCTCGTCGCGGCGACGGGACGAGGACGAGGACGAGGACGTGCCCGCCGAGCTCGCGGACGACCCGCCGGAGCCCGGGTAGGCCGACTCCTCGCGACCGCGGCCGCCGAGGGGCGTCGATCCGAGCTCCGAGGCCCCGCCGGTGTCGCCGGAGGCGCCGGGGACCGACTCGTCGTCGTCGAGGTGGTGGCGGCCGCGGCGCGGCTGGGCCGCGCCGGCGGCGACCGGCCGGGACCCGCCCTCGAACCCGGCGGCGATGACCGTCACGCGGACCTCGTCGCCGAGGGAGTCGTCGACGACCGTGCCGAAGATGATGTTGGCGTCGGGGTGCGCCTCCTCCTGCACGAGGGAGGCGGCCTCGTTGATCTCGAACAGGCCCAGGTCGCTGCCACCGGCGATGGACATGAGCACGCCCTTGGCGCCCTCCATCGTGGTCTCGAGCAGCGGCGAGTTGATGGCGGCCTCGGCAGCCTTGAACGCGCGCCCCTCTCCCCGGGAGGAGCCGATGCCCATGAGCGCGCTGCCGGCGCCGGACATGACGCCCTTGACGTCGGCGAAGTCGACGTTGATGACGCCGGGCGTGGTGATGAGGTCGGTGATGCCCTGGACACCGTTGAGCAGCACCTCGTCGGCGGTCTTGAACGCCTCCATCATCGACACCCCCGCGTCGCCCAGCTGCAGGAGGCGGTCGTTGGGGATCACGATGAGCGTGTCGCAGGCCTCGCGCAGGGCGTCGATGCCGGCGTCGGCCTGGCCGCCGCGGCGCTTGCCCTCGAACGAGAACGGGCGCGTGACCACGCCCACGGTGAGGGCGCCGAGCTTGCGGGCGATGGCCGCCACGACGGGCGCGCCGCCGGTGCCGGTGCCGCCGCCCTCGCCGGCGGTGACGAAGACCATGTCGGCGCCCTTGAGCACCTCCTCGATCTCGTCCTTGTGGTCCTCGGCGGCCTTACGGCCCACCTCGGGGTCGGCGCCCGCGCCGAGTCCTCGGGTGAGCTCGCGGCCCACGTCGAGCTTGACGTCGGCGTCCGACATGAGGAGGGCCTGCGCGTCGGTGTTCACGGCGATGAACTCGACGCCCTTGAGCCCCTCGTCGATCATCCGGTTGACCGCGTTCACGCCGCCGCCGCCGATGCCGACGACCTTGATGACTGCGAGGTAGTTGTGGGGTGAGCTCATCGAGGCCCGGCCTTCCTATGGGGGTGTCGTGCTCGGTTGCGTGCTGTCTCGACGAAACGTTCCGTGGACCCTGAAGTCTCACCCTCTAGTTGAGGGTTAAACTTGCTGGTCAGAGGCGGTTTCGGCCGTCGGAACACCACGGTAGGGCTAGCGGCCCCGCGCGTCCACGAGGCTCGCGGGCGTGTCGTGTGTACCGGGCCGTCGACGGTGCTCCGCCGGGGTGCGGACGTGGCGCCGGCGGGGCCCTAGCGGGACGTCGGCAGGGCCGGGTTGGACACGTTCCAGATCTGTCCCGGCTGCTCGAGAACCATCTGCAAAGCCACGGCCTTCTCCCGGTCGCGGCCGGCCGCTCCCCACTCGACGATCCGCCCGTCGGCGAGGGTGAGCACGATCGACGCGCGGGTGTCGACCTCCACGGCGGTGATCTCCTGACCGGCCGTGCCCCGCACCTCGGCGAAGACCGTCGCCAGGTCGCGGACGACCGCCGGCAGCTCGCCGCGGGCGTTTTCTCCCACCGTGAGCACAGGAGTCCCGGGCGGCACCTCGCCCGGGCCGAAGTCGATGCCCTGGGCGTCCACGAGATGCTGCTCGCCGTCGACCTCCACCACCACCAGCGCGGTGCGCTCGACGAGCTCGATCCGCAGTCCCGACGGGTAGTCCCGCTTGACCGTCACCTGATCCACGCGCGGGATGCCCGCCACGCGCCGGGCGACCGCGTGGGTGTCGACCTGGAGCAGCGGCGTGCCCGGTGCGACCGCCGCGCGCTCGGTGACGACCTCCGCGGGGATCGTCCGTGTGCCCTCGACGCTCACCTCACGGACGGCGAACACCGGCAGGAAGTACAGCGCGATGTAGCCGAGCAGCACCACGACCAATGCGATGCCCAGCCCGGCGTAGATCCGGTTGGTCCGCCGGCGGCGGCGCCGCAGGCGTGCGCGCACCGCCGGGTCGGAATGACGGACCCGCTCGTCGGAGCGGCGCAGGTCGGCCGCGGCGCGCCGGCGATCGGGGTCGTCGGTCGGCGGGGTGTCCCACGCCGGCACCTCGGTGGACGCCTCGGTGGGCGGTGGCCCGGGGTCGGGCCCCGGTCGCTCCGCGGCGGGATCGACGTCCGGCGCACCGGGGACGTCGTGCTCCTCGGGGAGGTCGGGCTCGTTGGTCACCGCGCGGCCCTCCTCACGGCTCCCCGCCGGTAACGATCCGCGGGCCGAGAGTGGTGATGTCGCCGGCGCCGAGGGTGAACACGACGTCGCCGGGCCGCAGGATCCCGGTGACCGTCGTCAGCGCGCTGTCGAGGTCGGGCACGTGGTGGACGGCCGCGGTGACGTTCCGGGCGATCAGCCCGCCGTCGACGCCGGGTTCGGGTCGCTCGCGCGCGCCGTAGACGTCGAGGACCACCACCTCGTCGGCGAGCGACAGTGCGCGGCCGAACTCCTCGGCGAAGATCCTGGTGCGCGAGTACAGGTGGGGCTGGAAGACGGCGACGAGCCGCCCCCCGTCCGCCTCGACGATCTCCCGCGCGGCGCCGAGCACCGCGGCGACCTCCGTGGGGTGGTGGGCGTAGTCGTCGTAGACGCGCGCCCGCCCGTCGCCGACCACGGCCTCGCCCTTGGGCTCGAAGCGTCGTCCGACGCCGCCGAACCCGGACAGGCCGGCGAGGAACCCGTCCGCGTCGAAGCCGCCGGACCCGGCCACCTCGCGGGCGGCGAGCAGGGCGGCCAGGGCGTTGAGCGCCATGTGCTCGCCCGGGGTGCCCACGTGCAGTTCGCCGTGCGACCCGCCGTCGAGGGTGAGCCGGGCCCGCGTGCCGTCGGAGTCGACGGTGATCCCCGCGAGCTCCCCCGCCACCGGCAGGTCGGTCGTCGGACCGTCAACGGTGCGGTACCCCACCACGCGGACGCCCGCGGCCGCGGCCCGGCGCGCGCGCTCGGCCGCGCCCTCGTCATCGACGCACACCACGAGCGCGCCGGTATCGGGGATGCGGGCGAGGAAGGTGTCGAAGACCTCGTAGTACGCCTCGGCGGTGCCGAAGTGGTCGAGGTGGTCGGGTTCGGCGTTGGTGAGGATCACGACGTCGGGTTCGTAGTGCACGAGGGACCCGTCGGACTCGTCGGCCTCGGCCACGAACACGGGGTCGGCGCCGCCGCGCGCGTTGGTCCCGAACTGCAGGACGGTGCCGCCCACCGCGAAGGACGGGTCGGACCCGGCGGAGAGCATGCCCGCGATGAGCATCGAGGTGGTGGAGGTCTTGCCGTGGGTACCGCACACCATGATCGAGCGGCCCGCCCGGGCGAGGTGCCCGAGCACCTGCGACCTGGTGACGACCGGGATGCCCGCGGCCCGCGCCGCGACGAGTTCTGAGTTGTCGGCGGGGATCGCCGCCTTGGACACCACGACGATCTGCGGGGGCGAGTCGAGGGCCTCGAGGGCGTCGGCGTGGTGGCCGACGCGCACGACGGCGCCGCGATCGGCCAGCGCGCGCAGGTCGGCCGAGTCGCGGGCGTCGCTGCCGGAGACCGCCACGCCGTGGTCGAGCAGGATCCGCGCGACGCCGGACATGCCCGCGCCGCCGATCCCGATCATGTGGACGCGCTCGAGCGTGGTCGGCACGGAGTCGGTGCCGGGGATGGTGGAGGTCAACGCGGGGCCTTTCCGGCGGCGTCCAGCGCGATGCGCGCCACGACCTCCGCCGCGTCTCGGGAGCCGCCGCGGACGGCGGCCTCGGACATCATCTGGAGCCGGTCGGGGTCCAGCGCGAGAGGCAGGACCTCAGACCGGAGGTGGTCGGGCGTGAGGTCGGCGTCCTCCACGAGCAGGGCCGCGCCGCCGGCGACGAGGTCGCGGGCGTTGAGGGCCTGCTCGCCGTTGCCGTGGGGCAGGGGGACGAACACCGCCGGCAGCCCGACGGCGGACACCTCGGCGACGGTGATGGCACCCGACCGGCACAGGATGAGGTCGGCGGCGGCGTACGCCAGGTCCATGCGGTCGAGGTAGGGCACGGTCACGTAGGGCGCGCCGCCGGCCGGTACGACCGGGGCGTCGTCGAGGTTCTTAGGACCGACCGCGTGCAGGACGCCCACGCCGGCCCGGGAGAACTCCTCGGCGACCGCCGCCATGGCGGTGTTGAGCGACCGCGCGCCCTGGGAGCCGCCCACGACGAGCAGGACGGGCCCGTCGGGGTCCAGCCCGAAGGTCGCGCGGGCCCGCGACCGCAGGGCCGCGCGGTCGAGGGTCGCGACGGCGCGGCGGACGGGGTTGCCCACGACGCGGGCGTCGAGCCCCGACCCGGTGACCGCGGCGAGGGTCGCGACGGCGAACCGCGCGCCGAGCTTGTTGGCGATCCCCGCGCGCGAGTTGGCCTCGTGGACGACGATCGGCACGCGGCGACGCGCGCCCCCGGAGGCGGGTCGCAGCGGCGCCGCCGCGGCCAGGTACACGGGCACGCACGCGTACCCGCCGAAGCCCACGACGACGTCCGCGTCCGTGCGTCGCAACACCTCGCGTGCCCCGCGCACGGCCCGGGCGAGACGCCCGGGCAGGCGGAACAGGTCGCCGCCGACACTGCGCGGCAGCGGGACCGGATCGACCAGTTCGAGTGGCACGCCCCGCTTGGGGACGAGGTCGGTCTCCAGGCCGCGCGGGGTGCCCACGGCCGTGACGCGTGCGGTCGGGTCGAGGGCGGTGACGGCCTCCCCCACCGCGAGAGCGGGCTCGATGTGGCCGGCGGTGCCGCCGCCGACCACGAGGACCGAGGGACCGCCTGTGGACGCCGCGCTCATCGCTCCCGTCCCCGGTGGATGGGGCTGGGCCGGCCGGCGCCGGGGCTCTGGCGGCCCCCGGCGTCAGGGGCGGGGCGGCGCGGCTGGCGGCGCTCCGCGTCGCGAGCGCGGACGGGCCGGGCGGTGCGGCCGGTCATCGCGGTCGCCCCACGCCGACGTTCGCGGGCGGCGTCGGCCGGGATCGGCATCGTCTCGTACGCCGGCGGCCGTGGTCCGCCGCGCGGCGGACGCGGCACGGGGGCGGGCTGGGCCGTGCGCCGGCCGCCGGCCGCCCGGTCTCGCGGCGCGGGACCGCCGGGGCGGGTCGGCTGG
>NZ_BCSL01000073.1:0-8464 GCF_001570845.1 Dietzia papillomatosis NBRC 105045
CGCGTCGCCCACCTGGTCCGGGGACGGATGATCGACTACATCGAGTTCGATGACGGATTCGCCATGGTCAAGACGACCGCCCCGGCGTTCGCGACGGGTCGCAGTCTCGGTGCGACCTCGATCCGCACGGACCACGGCGTGACCGTCGTGGCGATCAAACGCCCGGGGGAGGGCTTCACCTACGCCACCGCGGAGACGATCCTGCACCCCGGAGACACCATCATCGTCTCGGGAAAGGTCCGCGACACCGAGCGTTTCGCCGACCTGGCCTAGCCCCGCCACGCGTGCCGAACGGACACCGCCAGTTGCAGAGTCGGCCAGTTCGGCGACACTGTCTGTTTTACATAAGGTCTGGATATCGGGGTGCAGGAGGGGATTGGCAGTTGAGGTGCGATCACGGTATGAAGCGGTATCCGCGGCCGGGTTCGGTGAGTAGGTGCTGGGGTGTGGCTGAGTCGTCTTCGAGTTTGCGGCGTAGTTGGGCGATGTATACACGCAGGTAGTGGGTTTCCTTTTGGTAGCCCTCACCCCATACTGCGCGGAGGATTTCTTGTTGGGTGATGAGTTTGCCGGGGTTGCGGGCGAGGATTTCCAGGACGCCCCATTCGGTGGGGGTGAGGTGGAGGGTCTGGCCGTGGCGGGTGACGGTGGATGTGCGGAAGTCGATGGTGAATCCGGGGGTTTCGATTACTGCGTCGGTTGGTGAGTTGTCTCTGTGGCTTCGTCGTAGGGCTGCGCGGACGCGGGCGAAGAATTCGTCCATGGCGAAGGGTTTGGTCACGTAGTCGTCGGCTCCGGCATCCAGGGCGTGGACTTTGTCGGCGGAGTCGGGGCGGGCGGATAGGACGAGGACAGAAGCTTGGGACCATCCCTGGAGTCCGTGGAGAACGTGGATGCCGTCGAGATCGGGCAGGCCCAGATCCAGGATGATCAGGTCAGGGTCGCATTCGGCGGCGCGGGTCAGTGCGTCGGTCGCTGTCTCGGCGGTAACCACGGTTATGCCCCGGGCCCGGAAGTTGATGCGTAGGGCGCGTAAGAGTTGGCGGTCATCGTCGACGATGAGCACGGTGGGGGTCATTGGGATGTGCCCCGTGCGGTTGATGAACTGGTTGCGGTTGGCCCCTCGATGTGGTCGCCGGTGTTGCTGCACGCGGGCAGGTCCACCTCCACCGTGGTGCCCCCGCCTGGGGTTTCGTCGATTGAGACGGTGCCGCCCATCGCTTCGACGAAGCCGCGAACCACGGACAGTCCGAGGCCGATCCCGGTAGATGTGTTGGTGTCTCCTTGGCGGTGGAATGAGCGCAGGACAGTTTGGCGTGACTCGGCGGCGATTCCGGCGCCGTCGTCGGCCACGGCGATGAGGGTGCGGGCGTGGCCGGTGTCCCAGAGTGTGCGGGCGGTTAATCGGACTGCGGATCCTGGAGCGTGGCGCAGGGCGTTGTCCAGCAGGTTGCCCAAGACGCGCTCCAGTAGTCCGGGGTCTGCCCACGCCGTGGCCCCGTCGGTGTCGACGGTGACCCGCTCGCGGTCCGATTTGCGGCCGACCGTAGCGGTGACCAGGGCTGTCACCGCGGTCTCCTCCACATCTACGTGCTGGGGCGTGGGGTGGACGACGCCTGCGGCCAGGCGTGAGGAGTCGAGCAGGTTGTCGACCAGTGCGGCGAGGTGGTCGATCGATTCCTCGACGGTGGCGAGGAGTTCTGCGGTGTCCTCGGGGTCGAAGTCGACATCTGCTGCTCGGAGCGAGGAGATTGACAGTTTGGCCGCCGCGAGTGGGGTGCGTAGGTCGTGGCCGACGGCCGAGAGCAGCGAGCGGCGTAGGCGGTCGGTTTCGGTCACCGCCTGGCTATCGGCGGCGGCTCGGGCCAGTTCCTGGTTCCGTACAAGCGCTGAGGCGTGGCCGGCGACGACGGCGAGGAGCTTCCGGTCGTGTCCGGTGAGCCGTGGCCCGGTGAGCAGGAGTCGGTCGCCGGGCTCGGTCTCGATAGCGGTTGTCGCTCCGTCCTCGCTTCCGGGCGGCTGCTCCCCGACGCTGGCCAGGATCGTTCTGTCCCCACCGAGGAATGACACGCCGTCCTGCGTGTAGACAGTGCGCACCTTCTCCAGCAGGGCTTCCAGGTTGGGGGCGCGCAGTGCGGCCCTGGCGAACAGGGTGAGCAGTTCGGCATCTCGACCGGACTGCGTGGCTTGTCTGTGTTGTCGCGCTGATGTGTCGACCAGGAGGGACACGGCGATGGCCACGGCGATCATGACGAGGATCGAGACGATGTTGGCGGGTTCGGCGATGGTGATGCTGTACCGCGGGTGGGTGAAGAAGAAGTTGAGCACCAGGCCTGAGATGAGCGCGCACACGGCGGCCGGCCATACTCCACCGAGTAGCGAGACCGCGAGGACACCGACGAGGAAGAGCCAGCCTTGTGAGCTGAAGTCCATCCGTTCGTCGAGCAGGTGGTTGATTACGCCCACGAGGACGGGTACCAGGATCGACCCTGCCCAGGCTGCGGTGCGTCGGGTCGCTGGCCGCGGCGCCCTGCCCCGCCGGTGAGCGCCGGAGGCCTCGGGGTGGGTGACCATGTGGACGTCGATAGACCCGGATTCCTGCAGGACCGCCGAGCCGATTCCCTCGTCAAATAGTCGGCGCCATCGGCTGCGGCGGGAGGTTCCCAAGACGAGCTGGGTGGCATTGACCCCGCGGGCAAAATCCAGGAGGGTCGCGGCGACGTCGTCCCCGGTGACGGTGTGGACCGTCGCTCCGAGGCTCGCCGCGACCTCCCGGACTTCGGGCATGCTGTCGCCGGTCGAGATCAGTCCGTCGCCGCGGAGCACGTGGACGACCACCAGTTCGGCCGATGAGCGTGAGGCGATGCGGCTCGCGCGCCGCACCAGGGTGAGGGACTCCGGGCCGCCGGTGATCGCCACTACGACGCGCTCCCTGGTTTCCCAGGTGTCGGTGATGTGCTTGGTGTTGCGGTAGCGACTCAACGCCTCATCCACGCGGTCGGCCAACCACAGCAGGGCCAGTTCGCGCAATGCCGTGAGGTTGCCCACCCGGAAGTAGTTGCCCAGGGCGGCGTCGACACGCTCGGGGTGATAGACCTGCCCGGCCATCAACCGCAGACGCAATTGTTCGGGGCTGATGTCGACGAGCTCGATCTCGTCGGCCGCGCGAACCACCGCATCCGGGACCTTCTCGCGCTGTTCGGATCCGGTGATCTGGGAGACGACGTCGTTGAGACTCTCGAGGTGCTGGATGTTGAGGGTGGTGTGGACGTCAATTCCCGCGTCGAGCAGATCGGCGACGTCCTGCCAGCGCTTGGCGTGCTCGATACCGGGGGCGTTGGTGTGCGCCAGTTCGTCGACCAGGGCGATCTGCGGTGCCCGATCGAGGACCGCCGGTAGGTCCATTTCCGTCATCGATGTCCCGCGGTAGGTCACCGTCCGGCGGGGCACGGATTCCAGTCCGTCGAGCAGTGCGGCGGTTCCTTTTCGGCCGTGGGTCTCCACCAGGCCGACCACGACGTCGTTGCCCTCGGCGACCAGACGATGGGCGCGTTCGAGCATCTCGGTGGTCTTGCCCACTCCGGGGGCGGCTCCGAGGTAGATGTGCAGCCGCCCCCGCGGTGATCCGGACATGAGCAGACCTTAGCCCTGTGGCCTTGAGTCACGTTCCGCGCAGCCGGGCGCCGTGAGCCCGAGAGCCACGTTGAGCTCGGTCACCCGCACCCGTGGTTGGCCGAGGAACCCGAGCTGACGGCGATCGGTGTGCTCGGCGACAAGGTCTCGCACCCTGGCGGGGGAAAGGCTATTTTCCCGCGCCACCCGGTCGACCTGGATCGCGGCATACTCGGGCGAGATGTGCGGGTCGAGCCCGGAGCCGGACCCGGTGACGGCATCGACCGGCACCTCGTCCGGGTCCACACCCTCGCGCTGGGCGATGACCTCACGCCTGGTGGTGACCCATTGGGCCAGGTCCGGGTTGGACGGCCCCAGATTGGAGGGCGCGCCGGCGGCCGGGTCGCCAGGCGTCATGGCGGCCAGCGTGGGGTCGGCCTGGTCCCCTGAGCCGGCGACGCGGGCGTGGAAGTACGGATCCGGTTGGCCGGGCCGGGTCTGCGGGTCGGTGGCCAGCAGGGCCGAGCCGACCGCGCACCCGGCGCTGTCCCGGATGATCGCCCCTTCGGCCGACGTGCTGTCGATCCGTGAGATCGCCCAGACCGAGACCGGATAGGCCAGGCCGCACAGGAGGGTGAAAAGGGCGACGACGACAAGGGCCGGTCGCAGCTGGCGCAGGGCAGTGGTGAGAGTGGACATGAGTCACGCGATCCCGGGGAGGTGTCGGACGAGCAGGTCGATGAGCCAGATCCCGAGGAACGGCGCGACGACGCCACCGAGCCCGTAGATCAGCAGGTTGCGCCGCAGCAGCGACGCGGCCGAGGCGGCCCGGTACTTCACGCCACGCAGGGCAAGTGGGACCAGCAGCACGATGACGATCGCGTTGAAGATCACCGCAGACAGGATTGCCGACTCCGGGCTCGCAAGGCCCATGACGTTGAGCTTGTCCAGCTGCGGGAAGATCCCCACAAACAGTGCGGGCAGGATGGCGAAGTACTTGGCCAGGTCGTTGGCCAGGGAGAACGTGGTGAGCGCGCCGCGGGTGATGAGCAACTGTTTGCCGATGCCCACGATGTCGATGAGCTTGGTGGGGTCCGAGTCCAGGTCCACCATGTTGCCGGCTTCCTTGGCGGCGGTGGTCCCGGTGTTCATGGCCACGCCCACGTCGGCCTGGGCCAGAGCGGGGGCGTCGTTGGTGCCGTCGCCGGTCATCGCGACCAGTCGGCCTCCGGTCTGCTCGGCGCGGATGCGGTCGATTTTGTCGTCCGGGGTGGCTTCGGCCAGGTAATCATCGACTCCGGCTTCGGCGGCGATCGCGGCGGCCGTGAGCGGGTTGTCCCCGGTGATCATCACGGTCCGGATCCCCATCGCCCGAAGTTCGGCAAAGCGCTCGCGCATTCCCGGTTTGACCACGTCAGACAGTTCGATAGCTCCGAGGATGCGGGGGAGGCCGACCGGCAGGGGATCCCGGTCGCCCGAGACGGTCACGGTCATCTCGGCGACCACCAGTGGTGTGGCCCCGCGCCGGGCGATGCGCTCGACGATCTCGCGCACCTCGACCATCACCTCGCCTCCGTGGGCGGCGACCCAGTCGACGATCGAATCCGCTGCGCCCTTACGGACCTGCCGTACCGTGCCGTCGGCCAGAGGCAGGTCAATGCCGGACATCCGGGTGTGGGCGGAGAACTCTACAGGCTCGGCGTCTTTCTCCGAGGCCGTGGCCGCGGGCGGCAGCCCATGGTCGTGGGCACAGAGTTCCACGATGCTGCGGCCCTCCGGGGTCTCGTCGACCAGGCTCGAGGCCCATGCGGCCGCGGCGAGCTCCGCCGCCGATATATTGCCTACCGGCGCCAGGGTGGTGGCCTGACGGGAGCCGAAGGTGATGGTGCCGGTCTTGTCGAGAAGCAGGGTGTCGATGTCCCCGGCGGCCTCGACCGCCCGGCCCGAGGTGGCCAGCACGTTGTGCTGGACGAGCCGGTCCATTCCCGCGATGCCGATGGCGGACAGCAGCGCGCCGATGGTCGTGGGGATGAGGCACACCAGCAGGGCGATGAGCCGGAGCGGATCGATCTCGGCGCCCGAATAGGCGGCGACCGGGCCGAGCGCGAGGACCGCCACCAGGAACACGATCGTGAGCATCGCCAGGAGGATGTTCAGCGCGATCTCGTTGGGGGTCTTCTTGCGTTCGGCCCCCTCGACCAGCGCGATCATCCGGTCGACAAAGGACTCGCCCGGGGCGGTGGAGATCCGCACCACGATCCGGTCCGAGAGCACGACGGTCCCGCCGGTGACGGCACTGCGGTCGCCGCCGGACTCCCGCACGACGGGCGCGGACTCCCCGGTGATCGCCGACTCGTCGACGGTGGCGATGCCCTCGACCACGTCGCCGTCACCGGGGATGGTCTCGCCGGCGAGGACCTCGACCAGATCCCCGACGACCAGTTCCGTCGACGAGACGGTCTGGGTCTCGTGGGGGCCGCGCCGGACCCTGGCGGTGGTCTCGGTGGTGACCTTGCGCAGGGCATCGGCCTGCGCCTTGCCGCGTCCCTCGGCGACCGACTCTGCCATGCCGGCGAAGAGGACCGTGGCCCACAGCCAGGCCGCGGTGGACCAACTGAACACGGTGGGGTCCATCACCGCCAGGACCGTGGTGAGCAAGGAGCCCACCCACACCACAAACAGGACCGGGTTACGGGCCTGGTGCCGTGGGTCGAGCTTGCGCAGCGCCCCGGGGGCGGCCGCGGCGAGTTGCCGGGAATCGAGCAGGGCGGTCACTGGAGTGCCTCCGCGATAGGTCCGAGGGCGAGCGTGGGCACGAAGGTCAACGCCGCCACCAGGAGGATGACGCCGAGCAGCAGGCCGCCGAACAGCGGTCCGTGGGTCGGCAGGGTGCCGGGGCCGGGCTCGCTGCGCTTCTGCGCCGCGAGAGAGCCGGCCATGGCCAAAACGAGGATGATCGGCAGGAACCGACCGAGAATCATGCACACGCCGAGGGCGGCCTGGAACCAGTGGTCGGTGACCGTGAGTCCGCCGAACGCGGAGCCGTTGTTGTTGGCCGCCGAGGCGAAGGCGTACAGGTACTCGCTGAGTCCGTGCGCCGAGTTGGGCGATCCGGCGGGCCCGCCGTTGCTCTGGGCCTCGAGCGCCGACGGCAACACGGCGGTGATCGCGACGCCGGTGAGGACGAGCACGGGCATGACCAGCAGCGACAGGCTGGCGCAGGTGATCTCGCGCCGGCCGATCTTCTTGCCCACGATCTCGGGCGTTCGGCCGACGAGCAGCCCGCCCACGAACACCGCGAGCACGGCCAGAACCAGGATCCCGTACAGACCGGTGCCGACCCCGCCGGGCGCAATCTCACCGAGCAGCATGTTGAGGATCAGCGCCCCACCACCGAGCGCCGAGTAGCTGTCGTGTGCGGAATTGACGGCGCCGGTGGAGGTGCCAGTGGTGGACACCGCGAACAGCACCGAGGCCGGGATCCCGTGACGGACCTCCTTGCCTTCCATCTGCATCCCGGAAGCCTGCGTGGCCACGCCAACGGCGTTGTACTCGGCCCAGGTGACCACAGCGAGCATGCCGCCCCACAGGGTGGCCATTACGCCGAGGATCATCAGCCCGTGCCGGCGGCTGCCCGCCCCGGACTCGGCGAGCATCGTGCCGAATGTCCGGGTCAGCGCCACCGGGATCAGCAGTAGAGCGAGAATAGACAGCAGGTTCGCCAGCGGGGTGGGGTTCTCGAACGGGTGCGCCGAGTTGGCCCCGAGAACGCCGCCGCCGTTGGTTCCGAGAAGCTTGAGCGCCTCCTGGGAGGCGACCGGCGCCGTGGAGATCTGCTGCGCGGTGCCGTCCAGGGCCGTCACGGCCACACCACCGGACAGCGACTGGATCATGCCCTGGGTGAGGAACAGCGCCGCGAAGATCAGGCCGAGGGGGAGCAACACCCGCACCACGGCGCGGGTGAGGTCTACCCAGAAGTTGCCGATCACGCTGCTGCGGACCCGGCAGAACCCTCGCACCACCGCGACCGCCACGGCGATCCCGACGGCTGCGGAGACGAAGTTCTGCACCGTCAGCCCGATCATCTGGGTGAGGTTGGTCAGGGTCTGCTCCGGCGTGTACGACTGCCAGTTGGTGTTGGTGACAAAGGAGGCGGCGGTGTTGAACGCCATGGCCGGTTCAACCGCGTCCTGGCGGGCCCCCAGCGGCGGCAGCCAGTGCTGGACGCGCTGGATCACGTAGAGCGCCAGCGTGCTGATCGCGGAGAATGCGAGCACCCCCAGGGCGTAGACGCGCCAGGACTGCTCGCGGCGCGGATCGACGCGGGCGAGTCGGTAGAGCAGTCGTTCGATCCCGAGGTCACGGTCGCTGGTGAACACCCGGGCCATGTAGTCGCCGAGCGGGATGTACAGCGCGGCCAGCAGGCCGACCAGGCAGGCCGCCTGGAGGCCCGCTGCGAGCGCCGGGCTCATGAGAACCGCTCGGGGTCGACCAGTGCGAGCACCAGATAGGCCAACAGGCTCGCCGCCACCACCAGCAGGACGACGGTGGTGGCGCCCGCGACGGTCATCGCACGGCCCCCGTCGTCTCAGCAGGGGGGGTGGGGTCTTCGGACCTGGAGAGCCGGTCGACGAGCGCTACGCAGCCGATCAGACAGGCCGACATGAGCGCGAGATAGGCGATATCGAGCATCGCGGGCACGGTCACTTTCACTCGGGGCCAGTGCAGGAACGCCAGCACTGCGCTAGGAAGCGTGCGCCCGTGCGCCCTGCCCGCGGAAGGGGCGTTTACGGGATCCTGATGCTCTGAGCAGTGATCTTTACTCGTTCTTGACGCCAACGCGGAGCACACG
>NZ_BCSL01000074.1:0-8241 GCF_001570845.1 Dietzia papillomatosis NBRC 105045
AACCAGTCGCCCGGGACGTAGCCCGCGAGCGCCCCGACCGGTTCGCGGTATGCACCGTCGACGGCGGCGGCAGCGGCCGCGGACGCGATCCCCGGCGTGGCCGCGTGCGTGACAGCGGTCGGGACGGTCGGCATCGGGCGGGCCATACCCGCACGTCGAGGACCCGGCCGCGGTCGAGCGCATCATCGCCGAATTCATGAACGCGACCGAGCCCGGGCACATCGACCACGCGATGCTCGCCGCGGTCGCGGCCACGGATCCGCAGGCGGGAGACTAGGCAGCCGCCGGACATGACGCGGCCCCGGCTCCCTCGCGGGGGCCGGGGCCGGAAGTCCGATCAGCCGATCAGACAGTCACGAGCTCGCGCTTCACGCATCGGCGCCGGGCGCGGGCTCGGTGCCGGCGGCGGGATCGACGACCTCGTCCTCGACGGCGTCGTCACCGTCGGCCTCGTCCTCGTCCGGGACCTCGGCCTCGATGCCCTGGAGGATGTCGATCGCGCCCTGGATGTCGCCGGAGAAGGCGGCGTCCACGGCGAGCTGGGCGTTGGCGGCGCAGTCCTCGCCGCTCAGGCCCGGCACCACACCCTCGGCCGAGCCGAGGAAGTCGTAGGCGTCGATGGTGCCACAGAGCTGCTCGGCGATGGCGGAGACCTCGGCGGGGGTCTCGACGGTCTCACCCGCGCCGAGCGAACCGGCGTCTACACCGGGGACGGCGCTCTGAGCCGAGGCGAGCCCGGCACCGGCGAAGGACAGGGCGGCGGCGGAACCGATGACAGCGATGGTCTTCTTCATATGCGTCACACCTTCCTATCGGGATTCCGGAGGATCTCCCCGGCGATATGGGGCTCACCGTAACGGTCGACAGGCGCCCTGGCTGTGACGATGGTCACGCAGGCGTGGCTACCGGCCGGACGTGCAGGGCCGCTGCCCAGGGAAAATGCCGCGAGTACGAATTCTTCTTCATTCCCACACCCGGAGCTCCGATCGTTTGCCGGACCGGGTGCTTTCGGGGAGGCTTAGCGCATGAGTGGAGCCGCCGAGATCTATGACGCCGTCCTCGACCCGGGCAAGCTGGACTTGCTGCGTGGGTGGGTCCGTCGCCAGGATTGGTTCGACGGTGATCCCGAGAGCCTCGAGCAGGTGACGGCCTACCGGTTCGTCGACCCGGACGGCGAGGTGGGGATGGAGTCGTTCCTGCTCTCCGACGGCTCACAGACCTATCACGTCCCCGTGACCTACCGGGGCGCCGAGCTGTCCGACGCCGCCGACGCGCTCGTCGGGACGACGGAGCATTCGGTCCTCGGTCGGCGCTGGGTCTACGACGCCCCCGCCGACCCCGTCTACGTGACCGAGGTCTGCCGCGTGATCAGCCACCGCGACACCGCCGCCGACCACTTGCTGGTCGAGGAGGGCACGGTCACGCCGTCCCCGGTCAACATCCGCGGCGGCGGCGACGGGCTCGGGCAGTCCCCCGAGGCGAGCCCGCGGGTCCTCCGCGTCGTCAACGAGGAGAACGACGCCGAGGCCGACCGTCCGCTGATCGGCTCCCCGGGCACGCTCAGCGGGACCTGGGAGGACGGAGACGGCACACACACGGCGGTCCTCGTCGTCGTCACCTAGGCCGTCGGGTCCGGCGCACCCCTCTCACGCCACACCAACGCCCGCCCCGGTCGATGCCGGGGCGGGCGTTGGGTGGCGTAGTGGCGTCCGGCTCCGACGCCGGGGCGGATCAGGCGTTCTTGATGGCCGAGATCTCCAGCTCGAGGGTGACCTTCTCCGAGACCAGCACGCCGCCGGTCTCGAGCGCGGCGTTCCAGGTCAGGCCGAAGTCGGTGCGGTTGAGGGTGGTGGTTCCCTCGAAGCCCGCGCGCTGGTTGCCGAACGGGTCGGTGGCGGTGCCCTCGTACTCGAACGGGATGGTCACGGACTTGGTGGTGCCCTTGATGGTGAGGTCGCCGGTCACGTCGACGCCACCCGAACCGTTAGGGGCGATCTTCGTCGAGGTGAAGGTGATCTCGGGGTGGTTCTCCATGTCGAAGAAGTCATTGGACTTCAGGTGGCCGTCGCGGTCGGCGTTGCGGGTGTCGATCGACGAGGCGTTGATGGTGACCTCGGCCTTCGCGCCCTCGATGCCCTCCGCGGGCACGGTGACGGTGCCCGTGAAGTCGTTGAAGGCACCGCGCACCTTGGTGATCATCGCGTGACGCGTGACGAACCCGAGACGCGTGTGCGTGGGATCGAGGGACCAGGTGCCGGTCAGGTCGTTGAGGCTCGCGGTCATGGTGGCTCCTTGTGGGATCGGTCCGGTTGACGCCGGACGCTGTCTTGTTGTTGTGTCACCAACGATAGGGCGGGCCCTGTGACGTGTCAACTATTGATAGGTGTGAATCAGATCACACCTCAGGCGGGGCGAGGGACGGCGACGTCGACGGTCGTTGTCATGCGGTTCTCCCCGGATCGGCCCCGGGGTCCACTGCGGGGTCCGGGCGGCCGTACACAGTGCGCACCCACATGTCCGCGGCGACGGTGAGCAGCGGTTCCCGCGTGCGGCCCGGGTCGTACGCCAGTTGCTCGAGGACGGTCTCGTTTATGTGGATGAGCCCCTCGGCGAGCGCGTCGGCGTCGACACCCTCCGGGGCCCGGCCGGCCGCGCGCTCGGCGCGGAGGAACTCGGCGACCTGCACGGCGAGGGCCCGGCGACCGTCGTCCCACAGGGTGCGGGTCTGGGCGTGCTTACTGCGCGCGGTGAGCAGAGCCCGGTAGATGTGAGCCTTGTCCAGGACCCGGTCGGTCAGCCGCTCGAGCGCGGCGGTGACCCGGGTGCGGAACTCCCCCTCGCCGCGCACCGCGGTCTCGACGGCGGCGTTCGCCTCGTCCTGCACCATAGCCAGCAGCGCGCCCACCG
Source organism: Dietzia papillomatosis NBRC 105045 (assembly GCF_001570845.1). NCBI lineage: Bacteria > Bacillati > Actinomycetota > Actinomycetes > Mycobacteriales > Dietziaceae > Dietzia > Dietzia papillomatosis. Next base: position 2,908 of record NZ_BCSL01000074.1, read on the forward strand.
CGGCGGCCTTGGAGTCGAAGTAGAAGTAGAACGCCGACCGGGTGATGCCGGCGGACTCGGTGAGGTCGGCCACCGAGATGTCGTCCAGCGCGGTGGTCTTGAGGCGGTCGTCGAGCGCGGCGAGCAGCGCCTCGCGCCGCCGGTCGCCCCGCGGGGAGGTGGTGCCGGCCGGCGCCGCGGGTGTCATGTCGTCACCTCGGGCCGGAGGGCGGGTCCGTGGGCGCGGGCGAGTCCTCGGGGTAATTCACGGGTACGCATGTCGTGTTCATACATGAAGTAGGCGACCTGTTGCTGATGCCGGGGCGTGTCGAGCATGGAGCGCGCCGATCACGGCGATTGGTAGGCGCGGTCATACGAACCCCTTCGCGCGGTGCGCGGCGAGGCGCACCCACCAGGACAACGAGTTATGGCGTGCCGCACGGGTCCGCGCTGCGGGCGGGGACGTGGCCACCGGCCGTGGGGAAGTGGCCTGCCCCGCGCCCTCGCGGCGTACCGTCCGGCCAAAGCAAGATGATGGATCAACTATAGCGAACGCATGAGCACCGCAGCCCCCGGACCACAGCCCCGCGTCGCCTTCGGCCTCGACACCTTCGGCGACACCACGGTCGACCGCGACGGCCGGCCCGTCCACCACGCGCAGGTCCTGCGCGACGTGGTGGAGCAGGCCGTCCTCGCCGATCAGGTGGGCGTCGACGCGATCGGCATCGGCGAGCATCACCGCCCCGACTTCGCGGTCTCCGCTCCCGACGTGGTCCTGGCCGGCATCGCCACGCGCACCGAGCGCATCACCCTCGGCTCGGCGGTCACCGTCCTGTCCAGTGACGACCCGATCCGCGTCTTCCAGCGCTTCGCCACCATCGACGCGCTGTCGAACGGCCGCGCCGAGGTGGTGCTGGGCCGCGGCTCGTTCACCGAGTCGTTCCCGCTGTTCGGCTTCGACCTGTCCCAGTACGAGCAGTTGTTCAGCGAGAAGCTGGACCTGTTCGCGGCGCTGCTGCCGGAGGGACCGGTGACGTGGTCGGGCGAGCTGCGGCCGCCGCTGGTCGACCAGCACGTATACCCCAAGACCGAAAACGGGCTCAGCGCGTGGATCGCCGTGGGAGGCAGCCCGGAGTCCGTGGTCCGCGCGGCCCGCTACCGGATGCCGCTCATGCTGGCGATCATCGGCGGGCCCGCCGGCCGGTTCGCACCGTTCGCCGATCTGTACCGGGAGGCCAACGCCCAGCTCGCGGGGACCGATGCGCCGCGCCTGCCGATCGCCGTGCACTCGCCCGGTTTCGTCGCGGAGACCGACGCGAAGGCTGCCGAACTGTCGGTGCGTCACTGGCTGGTCAACCGCAACCAGATCGGCCGCGAGCGCGGCTGGGGCGACGCGACCGAGGCCGACTTCCACCGCGAGGTCCGCTCGGGCGCCATGTACGTCGGCTCGCCGGAGACGGTCGCGCAGAAGATCGCCACCACGGTCCGCACACTGGGCCTGGACCGCTTCGACCTCAAGTACGCCAGCGGCCCCACACCGCACGAGGACCTCATGACCTGCATCGACCTGTATGGCCGCAAGGTGATCCCGCGCGTGCGGGAGCTGCTCACCGAGGCGGGGTACACGCCGGGTGTGCCGCAGACGGTCTCGCGTCTGTGACGTAGGTTTCGTCGGGTGCCCGGAATCTGCACGATCCGGCGCGGCGGGTCTACGGTGATGCCATGTTGTTCGCTTTCTCCGTCGCCCCCACGTCCACCACGGACGAGTCGGCGTCCATGAGCAGGGCGGTCGCCGAGGCGGTCCGTGTGGTCCGCGAGTCCGGTCTGCCGCACGAGACGACCTCGATGTTCACGACCATCGAGGGCGAGTGGGACGAGGTCATGCCCGTCATCCGCGCCGCGACCGACGCCGTGCTGGCCGTGTCGCCGCGGGTGTCGTTGGTGCTCAAGGCGGATCTGCGGCCGGGCCGCTCCGGCGAGCTGCGTGGAAAGGTGGATCGGGTGGAGCGTCACCTCGCGGGCGGCGGGGGTGGTGCGCCCGGTGGCGGCGCCGGAGAAGGTGTGACCGGGGAGGGTTCCGACGACGAGGAGCTGCACTCGTGACGTGGCCCGGTCCGTTGGAGTCGTCGTCGCAGGCCGCTGACGCGATGGCCGAACACCTGAGGCGCCCGCGGGGTGGGGCGACGATCGCGTACGTGGTCGCCACGGCGGCCGGCGGTGCCGGTGCGCTGGTGATCGCGGCGGCCCAGCTGGCCTCCGGTTCGCCCAGCGTGATGGACGTGCTGCTGTGGGCGGCCATCGCCGTGTTCCTGCTGGGCGGGGCCGCGCACCGCTGGTGGTTGGGCGGACGCAACGAGGAGCGGTCGTTGCGGATCGCCGCGGCCATCCGACCCGAGCAGGTCGCCGCTGCGATCCGCGGATCGTCGGGGGAGATCGACGCCGTGCGGCGCCTGCGCGTCTCCCACCCGGGCCTCGGGCTGCGGCACGCGTACGACCTGTACCAGCACTACGAGCGTGAGCGCCGCTGATCAGACGGCGCTCTTCTCCGCCTGACCCGCCCCCGTCAGCAGCCCGCGGCCCCGCCGAGCGCCCCGGCGACGAGCGCGTGTGTCCGCCCGTCGACGACCATCCCGCCGTGCGAGTTCGGCCCGCCGCCGCACGCGTCCTCGGTGACCACCCAGCGCACGCCCGGGCCGGGCACGAAGCTGCGCTCGGGCGGCAGGAGGTGGTCGCCGCGCGTGGCGATGAGCGTGTAGCCCACGCCGGGCAGGAACGGGGTGCGGTCGAGGCCGTACCAGGCGGCGAGCATGGGGCTGCCCGGTGACAGTTCGGCCAGTCCCCGCAGGTTGGCGGCCCACAGGCCGAGGCCGGCGATCTCGCGCGGCAGCTGATGCGGGATGAGCCCGCTGTTGTCGGCGCCCCAGTAACCGCCCACCGAGACGACGTTCGCCACCGCGCCGGGCCGCAGCACCTTGGTGGTGTAGCCGGCGATCGCGGCGCCCTGCGAGTAGCCCACCAGGTCGACCTGCGGCGCCCCGGTCACTGCGCGGACGTGGTCGATCACCCCGGCCAGCTGCGGGCCCGACGCGGCGACGATCGAGTCGAGGCCGCCGCGGGCCGGGTTGCCGGCGTAGGCGCCGAGGGTCGGGGCGACCACGCAGAAGCCCTGCCGACGCAGCGGCTCGCCGAGCCGCGGCAGGGTGTTGGCGCCGTTGTCGAAGGTGCCGTGCACGAGGATCACCGGCCGCGGTCGCGCGGGCGTGGGGCGGCACGTCACGGGCGCGTCGACGGCGGCGGGCGGCCCCGGCGCGCCGATCGGCCCGTTGATGCCGTTCAGAGCCTCGGTGACGTACGGCCCCAGCTCCCCGGCGGGGTCGGCGTCGCGCAGCGCGTCGGCGAGCGGGCCGAGCTGGCCCGCCAGGGGGCCCAGCTGACCTGCCAGTGGGCTGAGCTGGTCGAGCGGGGACTGCGCGTGCGCCCGCGGCGCGAGGTCGCCCGCGGCCTGCGCCGACACCGCCGCCGCGGCGAGCGGGACCGCCAGCGCGAGCGCGGCCAGCGCCCCGACCAGCCGCGACCGCGCTGATCGGCGTGTGGATCCGAGCGCGGGGCGGCGGCCGGAGGGGCGTGCGGGCGTACGGGAACCGAGCATGGGAACTCCCCGGGAGGCGGGCGGTGAGCACCAGTATGCGAGCCCCGCGCCGGATTGGGAACACTATGACCTCACGAATCTGCGGCGCCCGGCGACTACTCATCGACGCGCGCCTCCCGCCGCCCCGCCGGGGGCGGGGTGCGCGGGACGGCGATCACCGACGAGGGCAGGATCTACACACATGAGGGCAGCGTTCGACGCCGCGGTCGACCGGCACGGGACCACCGTGCTGCGGGTCTGCCGCGCGGTCCTGGGGCCCGGCCCGGACGCCGACGACGCGTGGTCGGAGACGTTCCTGTCGGCGCTGCGGGCGTGGCCGGAGCTGCCGGAGGACACCGATGTCGAGGCGTGGCTCGTCCGCGTCGCGCACCGCCGCGCGGTCGACGTGGTCCGCCGCGCGTCCCGGACCGCGGTCCCGACCGGCGCCGCCGATGACATCGCCGTCCTCGACGCCCGCGCCCCGGGACCGGGCGGTGTGCGCGCGGGTGGCTCGGGTGGATCGGGCGGTGCCCCCGGAATCGACGACGACGAGGTCGACGTCCACATCTGGGACGCGGTCGCCGCTCTGCCGACCCGGCAGCGCCTCTGTGTGGCGTACCGGTACCTGGGCGGTCTCCGCTATGCCGAGATCGCCGAACTCACGGGCGGCACCGAGGCCGCGGCCCGGCGCGCTACCGCCGACGGGATCGCCGCCCTGCGCAGGACACTCACCCGGTCACAGCCACAGTCACAGGAGGTCGCGCCATGACCGAACACGCTACGACCGACCCCGCGATCGCCACGCTGCGGGCCGCCCCCGCCGATACCGGCCGGCTCCGCGACCGCCTCGCCCGCGACGCCGAGCGCGAGGGCCTGGTCGACGTCGTCTACCGGACCGTCGACTCGCCCATCGGGGGCCTGCTCCTGGCCGCGACGCCGCTAGGCCTGGTGTACGTGGCGTTCGAGGTGGAGGACGCCGACGCGGTCCTGGCGACCCTGGCGACCCGCGTCGGTCCGCGCGTCTTGCGGGCACAGGCCGCCTCGCCGGTCCTCGACGCCGCCGCGGAGCAGATCGGGCAGTACCTCGCCGGCGACCGCCGCGACTTCGACCTGCCCCTCGACACCCGCCTCGCGACGGGCTTCCCCGGGGAGGTCCAACAGCACCTGGCGAGGGTGGGCTACGGCCGCACCGCGACCTACCGGGAGATCGCCGCCGCCCTCGACCGGCCCGGCGCGGTCCGCGCGGTGGGCACGGCCTGCGCCACGAACCCGCTCCCGCTGGTGTGGCCGTGTCACCGAATCCTGCGCTCGGACGGCGGGCTCGGCGGGTACCGCGGCGGGATCGCGGCCAAGCAGCGGCTCCTCGCGATGGAATCGGCGGCGTGACCGCGGCGCAGCTCCTCGGCCTGTTCGGCGTGTGGGCGATCGCGGTCGTCTCGCCGGGACCCGACGTCGTTGTCGTCCTCCAACGCGCCCTCGCCGGACGGCGGCACGGCGTGGCCACCGCGCTGGGGATCGTCGCCGGCCTCACGGTGTGGCTCGGGGCCGCGTTCGCCGGCGTCGCCACCCTCGTGCGCGTGTACCCGCAGGTCATGACGGTCCTCCAGGTCGCCGGCGGACTCCTGCTCGCCACCCTGGGCGTGCTCGGCCTGCACGGGTGGTGGCGCTCCCGCAGCACACCCACCACCCCCGCCGCCCCCATGACCCCCGCCGCCTATACCTCCCCC
>NZ_BCSL01000075.1:0-8095 GCF_001570845.1 Dietzia papillomatosis NBRC 105045
GGCCCGACCAGCCATTATGTTAACGCCGATAACGTCGATTCTGTAAAGCTAGCGGCTCAAAGCGCCTTAAACGCCGCTCGTCCGCACCCTGGCGTGGATACTTGATGACAGTCTGCTCGCGCAGACTGTGCGGGGCCCGGCTGGCGACCGAGGGAACATCGAGGCCAGAACCGGGAGGGTCGAAAATGCGCAACACGTACTCGGCAACGACAGCTTGTACATTCGCCGGCCGCACAGCGATTATCGTCGGCGTCGCCGCGCTGACCATCGTCTACGGGTTTGCCCTGTTCATTAGAGGCCCGGATGTTGGCGCTAACAACGGTTGCACTAGCACATACAGTGATGCCCCGGCCCGCCAATCCCTGCGGGATGAATACCAGCGAATTCTTGATGAGGCGGATCCGACTTCCACTGTGGATTGGACCTCAACGTGGTCGTATTTCCCCCCGGGATGGGTTTGCTCTGCCCGCGGTTTGGTCGGTGGCGAAGGTCAGACGCTAGGCGTCATATATCCACCGGCATGGGGAGCTGCAGTGGTCCTGACCGGGGCGGGGGCGACTATAGGCGGAGCACTCACACTCGTCGGCACCCATCTCGCACGATCGCGGAACACCGCACGCAATGCGCCCTACTAACGCTCGTTTCACCGATAACCAGACCTTATGACAAGCTAATGGTGTCGAGTTTCCGATCGCGCGAACTCTGTACCCCACCGAACCGTTCCCCACATTCGTATCGGTCAACCCCAGCGCGACCTGCGCGTGGGTGGATCTCGGGCCTGCGCTTCGTTGCTTGCGCCACCTTGACCGCAGGGAAATGACGGAATGGTGGAGCAGGTCGCCACCTGCGGACCGTTGTCGAGACTCGTGTTTCATACCACGCGTTCGCACCACGCGGAGCCCCTCCGGACGGTGCAACATGCCGCAGCAACAATGGTGCACCATAGGGTGGTGTAACTCAGGCAATTCCCGTCTCGAGAGCCACCAGCGCGACATTCAAAGCAATGATTACAGCAGCGATCGCCCAGCCCAGGAATGTTGTTTCGCGCGCATTGACCGAGGCGCCCATGAGGGATTTTCGGGAAGTGAGCCACACCAATGGCACCAGCGCAAACGGGATGCCAAACGACAGAATTACCTGGCTCAGAATCAGCGCGTACGTGGGATCAACCCCGGCTGCTAGCACAATAATGGATGGGATAATGGTGATGAGCCTGCGGGTGAGGAGTTTCATCCGGGTACGAAACAGGCCCCCCATGATGTCGCTGCCCGCGTAGGCGCCAACGGCAGTTGATGCGAGCCCTGAAGCCAATAGCGCGATTGCGAACATAAGACTGGCTGTCGTGCCGAGGGTGTTCTCGATCGCAGCGTGAGCCCCTTCAATAGTCTCAGTGCCCGCCACTCCGGGGAGCACTGATGCCGCCACAAGCAGCATCACTAGGTTCACTGACCCGGCGATCGTCAACGCGATAGTCACATCTACCCGAGTTGCCCTGATTAACCGGGAAAGCGGGTAGGTCCTCTCTGTACCGAACCTGTCACGGGCGAGTGAGGAGTGCGCGTAGATTGCGTGCGGCATGACCGTTGCCCCGAGAATACTTGCTGCCAGCAACACCGATTGGGCGCCGTCGAAGCGGGGGATCATGCCACCTAGTACTGCACCAGGCTCGGGCGGAGCAATGAACAGGCCGTAACAGAACCCGATGACGATCACGAGCATGAGGCCGATGATCGCGAACTCAAACGTTCTCGCTCCACGTTGAGCTTGCAGCAAGAGAAGCCCTGTGGAGATGACTCCCGTGATAACAGCACCGGCGACAAGGGGGACATCGAACAAGATCCACAGCGCGACGGCGCCCCCGATGACTTCAGCGACATCGGTAGCGATCGCGACGCATTGGGCCTGCAACCCATACAGGACACGCCATGCCCGGTTGGCGATGCGCTGACCGAGAAGCTCAGCCATGCTCGACCCAGTAACCAACCCGAGCTTGGCCGAAAGGTACTGGACCAGCCACGCCGCTGCGTTCGCCGCAACAAGCACCCATACCAACAAGTACCCGAACTGAGCCCCGGCAGACATGTTGACGGCAACATTTCCAGGGTCAAGGTAGGCCACACCCGCGACTAGGGCCGGGCCCAACAGCCATGCTCGGCCCGATCCCCGAGCTCTCAGCTGCAGTTTTGTCTGTGCCCCCACTGTACGAGCCCCCTTATTCCACTCCCTCATACATTCTTCGGACGGACGTCTACCCGAGCCCGTTGTCGCCTGGCCACCAAGACGTATGGCCAGATCGACCGTAGCGCACGGACCAGCAACGGTTTGACCTGCGATGTTTCAAGTCTCCGGAGATCGCGCAAGACAAGACGATATGAAACTGTTACCGTTTCGAGAGTAATCGGAGACCGCCCGCGGCCAGCCGGAAGCATCACCACGTCAAAGGAATCAGCATGTCGAACTCTTCGCGGGCTGTACCGTTCGCCGATCTCATGGTCTCGCTCGGTGTCGAGACCACTGCGTCCCCTGCCGGCCGGCATCGGGCCCGCCACTCTGCGGGAATCGGCCGCATGGCTGCCACCACCCTGGCCGGCGCGGCGATTGCTAGCGGTGCAGCACTGAGCGCCACGCCTACCGCCTCCGCCCAATCGTCTGATCTCGACCAGGTCGGACAGATGGTCCAGGAGGTCGGCGCTCAGCACGGCATCGGGGCCGAGCAGGTCCGCGCGTACGCCAGCCAGATTCCCGGGCTAGATCAGCTCGGGCTCGGTTCTTTGCAGCTGCCTGGCAGCGTCGACGCACACAAGCCGACCGACGGTGTTGTCACTTCGAGCTTTGGCCCCCGGTGGGGCTCCAACCACAGTGGCACCGACTTCGGCGCTCCAATCGGTACTCCCTTGTACGCGGCCAAGTCTGGCACTGTCGTGGCTTCCGGGCCCGCCGCCGGCTATGGGCTGTGGATCCGCATCCAGACTGACGACGGCTACCTCCTGGAGTACGGCCACAACAACGCCAACTACGTGTCCGTGGGCGAGCGGGTCACTGCCGGCCAGGTGATCGGCGAAGTCGGCAACCGGGGTGACTCGACCGGCCCGCATCTGCACCTGGGCGTGCAGAACCCCGCCGGCCAGTGGATCGACTCGGTGTCGTGGCTTGCGACGAACGGTGTCATCATCTGACGGATGCGCCCACCGCGGCGGTCTCGGCGAACCGGAGGTCCCAGATATTGACCGCTTTGGTCCCGGGTCTACCGTGAACGGCGTGCAGAGGTTCTTTCGTGCGATCACGTCGGGATGGCTGATCGCCGTTATCGCCGTCGCGCTTTTTGTGTACGCGTGTTTCACGCTGCTTGCACCGTGGCAGTTGGGCAAGAATGAGGATCTACAGGCACGCAACTCACAACTCCGTGAGAGCATCGAGGCCGATCCGGTGCCGCTGGCGGAGCTGACGACTGGCAACACTCCGCTGGAGCAGTCCGAGTGGCACCTCGTGACGACGACTGGCCGCTACCTTCCGGAGGCAGAAGTTCTACTACGCCAACGAGCGGTCGACGGTAAAGCCGTGTACCAGGTCTTCGCCGCCTTTCGAACCGAGAAGGGCACTGACCTTCTCATCAATCGCGGGTGGGTTCCAGTCGGCGAGAACAATTCGGTGCCGGACTACCCTGCGGTACCGGCTGATCCCGTGACCATCACCGCCAGGCTCCGAATGGCTACCGATGCGCCAGCAGAGCCCATCGTTTTGCATGGTCGACACATGGTGCGCAATGTCGAAACCTCCGCAATAGGTCCGCTTGTGGGCCTCGACCTCGTGCCGCATCACCTCCAACTCCCCGGAAACCAACCCGGGTCGCTCGAGCCGGTGCCGACGCCGTCCATCGAGGCGGGCAGCTACCTGTCCTATGGGTTGCAGTGGCTCGCGTTCGGGGTCCTAGCACCAGTTGGCTTCGGGTACTTCCTGTGGAGCGACATCCGAGAGCGCCGCCGCAACCGTGCCGATGGCATCGACCTCGAAAACGACGCCGGCGAGGGCCCCCAGGGGCGGACCGACGACGGTGACAATACTGCTACCGACGCATCAGGCCGTCCCGTTGCTACTACCGCCAGCGGACCCATCTCGCATGAGCGCCTCATCGAGAAGACTGTTCGCGATCGCTACGGCACCAGGTTCGACGCGGAACGACGGCGCCATCTGCGACAAGGTAACCGTCTCGATTATTGAGTGCTGCTGCCTCAATGTGCTGACCGAACCTTTCCTTTCCGTCGCCGTGTCCCGCCAGGCGGCTACCCATCGACCTCTCGATTGACCTCGAACGACTCCGGGGCCTTCGAGGTGCAACCCGAAGCCTGGTTGGCGACGGCCTCGGCGGGCCCCGCTAATTTCCCTGGCTCCGCCGACAGCAGGACCCCCTTGGTCGCGATCCCCCTTCGTCCATTCCGGTTCTCGGGGTTGAGCTTTCTATGATGAGCCCATGAGTTCTCCTCTGGCGAGCGTGCGCCGACCTGTCTGGCCGGTCATTCTGGTCCTGCTCGTCATCGGTGCCGCTCTAGCGGTCATGCTGTCCGGATTATCAACAGCCCAGGCCCTGGTCCTTTTGGGTATTCCCGACCCTGGGATCCTCACCACTGCCGGGCTACCTGCCACACGGGTAGTCGCCGAATTGCTCTGCGCAGTCGCGGTGGGCACCGCGATGTTCGCGGTGTTCTTCACACCTGCGGCACCCGATGGGACCCTCGACGTGGCCGGGTATCGCGCACAGCGACTCTCATCGTGGGCGAATCTGGCATGGGCGGCCTCGGCCGCGCTGCTCATCTTGCTCACCCTCTCGGACACTTCGGGCAAACCATTATCCGCCTCGCTTCCGCCCGAGCAGTGGATTCTCGCCGTCGAACAGATCGAGGTCGCCTCATCGTGGCGGTGGGCTGCGTTGCTGGCTTTGATTGCAGGCATCGGCCAGCGCTTCAGCCTCTCGTGGCGTTGGTCGGCGGTGTGGCTCGCCGTCACCGTATTGTCACTGCTGCCGGTCGCGGCGACGGGACATGCGGCAGGCGCGGTGGCGCACGACATCGCCACCAATTCGCTGATCCTTCACCTCTTTGCCGCCGCGGCATGGGTCGGCGGCCTCATCGCCGTGCTTGTGCACGCCTGGCGGGGAGGCAAGAAGGTCGCGCTCGCACTGCGTCGATTCTCTGCGGTCGCGACCGTGGCGATCGTGGTGATGGCACTCAGCGGCGTCATCAATCTCTTCACCCGTTTGCGCCTGTCCGACCTGCTCACCTCCACATACGGATTGCTTGTCGTAGCTAAACTGTTCGCCCTGGCCCTACTGGGCTTGTGTGGTTTGCTGGTACGCGCCCGCATCCTCGCCGATCTGGACAGTCGGGACCCCGACGCACCGCTTCGCCGGCGCATCCTCATTCGTATCACCGGCATTGAGGCTGGATTGATGGCCGCGACTATGGCCATCGCTGTATCTCTGGGCCGCACCCCGCCGCCGGCACCTCGCTACCTCCCGAGCGTTCACGAATCGCTGATCGGCTTCCAACTCTCCGGGCCGATCACCATGGCCACGATCGTCGGGCAATGGCGGTTCGATCTACTCTCGGGAACACTGGCGGTCGTCGCGCTCGGTCTTTACCTCTGGGGCTTACGAACGCTGCGAAGGCGAGGAATCGGATGGCCGACCGGTCGCACCATCTCGTGGGTGGCCGGCTGTGTGTTCCTCTTTCTGACCACCAGCTCGGGCTTCGGCATGTATGCGAGAGCCGAGTTCTCCGCCCACATGACCGCACATATTCTGCTGTCCATCGTCGTGCCGATATTCCTCGCAATGGGGGGGCCGATGACCCTCGCCCTCCGTGCTCTACCTGCCGCTGCACCCGCAGATCCGCCCGGTCCGCGCGAATGGTTGCTCGAATTCATCAACAACCCGATCTCCCGGCTTCTCACCCACCCGGCCGTCGTCGGGGCGCAGTTCGTAGCTGGTTTCTACCTCTTCTACCTCGGAGGCATGTACGAGGAGCTAATCTCCGAGCACCTGGGCCATATGTTCATGAACGGATTCTTCCTGGTCAGCGGTTACCTGTTCTTCTGGGTGATCATCGGCGTGGATGAAACACCCACACCTGTGAGCCCTCGCACCAGATTCCTGATACTCCTGAGTTCGATGTCGTTTCATATCCTTTTCGGGCTTATGCTGATCAACTCGCAAACGATCCTCGCCGAGGCTTGGTACAGCGATCTCAACCTGCCGTGGATCCCTGATCTTCTTCGCGATCAGCAAGTCGGAGGTGGCATCTCCGTGGCCGCGGGCGAGGCGATGCTGTTGGTTGTCCTCCTCGCCCTCGGGCGCAGATGGCATTCCAGTAGAGGACAGACGCGGGAACGTGCCCACCGCGCCACGGCGGACGAGCGTGCCGAACCGCGCTCCGAGAAGGTGCTACAGCAGGGCCCGAGCTCGAACTGAAGCCGAGCTCCTTGAGGCTGCCCCGCATGCCCGCGGGCAGCAGCCAAACGACCCTCGCACGGGGGAGCCATCTTGCCCCGAGGTTTGCAGTGGCCGAATCGACTCGACTACCTTCGCACGGGTAAGATCACGAAAGCATCACGGCGCAGCGACAGAGGGGACACGGCGGCAGTGAAGAGAAGGCGCGCTCGCCGCAACGGAGACTCGCTCACAGTCGACCATTGGGGGCTCGACGGTACGGTTCGGCATCGCGGGGAACATCGCCGCCCCTCCCAGGCAACCGCCGTCCGCGATCGGGTCATCGTGGTCGCGGTTGCTGCAGGGGCGGTCACCTCGTCGGGCAGCGCTCTGGCCACCCCGCATGAAGACGCCTCCGGTGAACACATCGACCTGATCGCTCACCAATCGACGATCAGTCCGAGCGCGCCCGAGGTGCCTCCCACTGCGTCTGACCAGGCAGAGGCGCCCGTGCCACTTCCTGGCAGTCCTGAGCCCATCACCCCACGGGAGGACGCCGCGGACGAAGGTGCCGCCTCCATGGTCACTTCGCTGATGACCGGCACGGCCATCGATACGTACCGACAGGTCACTGAGGAGACCGCGCGTCGTCCGAAGGCAGCGATGCCGACGAGCGGTTCGCTGACCTCCGGATTCGGCCAGCGCTGGGGGGCACTCCACGGCGGTGCCGATATCGCCAACGCCATCGGCACTCCCATCTTGGCGGCCAGCGAGGGCATGGTCATCGATGCCGGGCCAGCGCAAGGATTCGGCAACTGGGTGCGCATCATGTCGGATGAGGGCACGATGACCGTTTATGGACACATGGAGGAAGTCCTAGTGTCCACGGGCCAGCGCGTACAAGCAGGGCAAACAATCGCCCTAATGGGAAATCGCGGTTTTTCCACCGGGCCTCACCTGCACTTCGAGGTCTGGACAAATGAGGGACGAGATCGAGCGGATCCCCTGGAGTGGCTCCGACAGAAGGGCGTCGACCCGTACTCCAACAATTCGCTTGCCGTTCAGAGCTAGCTCTGAACTGTTCTGAGGAGCTGGCGCCCTCGTGTGCGGTGCGCCGCCTCGGGCTGTCAACCGACTGTCGATGCCATTGGCCAGTACCTCGGACGGTTATCCCTCCATCACTCCTTGGCCGATATAGCCACCCTCCTGGCATCCGGGCGGAATGGCGAAGACAGCTGATCCGATCGGCACAGTCCAGGTGTTAAGCATGTCCTGCTCGGCGAGTCGTTGCTGGATCGGGAGATACTGCCGTACCGGATCGGCTTGGTAGGCGGCGAACAGCAGTCCGGAGTTGCTGATCTCACCTGGCTGCGGGGTGTCGTCGTAGTTGTACGGTCGACGTAGGATTGTCTCGCTTCGGTTGCGCGAATGCGCACGGGCGATATGCGATTCGGCGGGAATGACGGGCAAACCGACCTCGTTCATCGCCGTGAAGTCTGCGGGGTCGTGCTCGTCTGTGCCAGTGAGCGGAGCACCCGTGTCCAGTTTTCGTCCCACCGAAAGCTCGCGGCTGTTTCGGTCGATCTCCTCCCACGAGTTCATCGTCATCCGGATGCGGCGCAGCACCAGCGACGTCCCCCCACGCATCCATTGCTGTTCCGCGCCGTCTGACCT
>NZ_BCSL01000076.1:0-7137 GCF_001570845.1 Dietzia papillomatosis NBRC 105045
AACCGGCAGCCCCACGGCCTCACGCATTGGACCCTGGCGCGTCCGGGTGCAAGCGGAAGCGGCGCGCGCCCCGGTTCGGACCTCGACTTGCGTGCGGGCCACCTCCCGCCAGCTCTCAATGAGTCGCAGTCCACCTGGAAACGCGGCGCCCGCCTCCGCCAGTTTCGTTAAACCTGCAGCTACTGTCCGTGCGCCCACACAAGTCCGGTCTGTGCGGTTCGGGTAACCAGGCGTTATGACATGCAGTTGCGGCGTGGGCTTTTCGGCCCGGCACATAGTCATGCTCTGCTGTTCGCTGTTCATGCGCGCCTCAGCCGGCGGGCAGGTCGAGGATGAATTGGGCGCCGTGGCCCGGGCCGTGACTGATGACGCGGATGCGACCTCCGTGTGCGTCGACGAGTGCCCGGGTGATCGCGAGGCCGATTCCGCTGCGGCCAGCGGTTCGGCCTCGGGCGGGGTCGGCGCGGTAGAAGCGGTCGAAGAGGTGATCGAGGTGCTCGGTGGCGATTCCGTCTCCTGTGTCGGAGACGGTGATGGCCGCCGTTGCCGGGCCCGGGCGGTGGCTGCCGAGGGTGACGGTCCCGCCGGGTGGGGTGTGGCGCAGCGCGTTGTCGAGAAGGTTGGCCAGTGCCTGTCCGATGCGGTCGGCATCGACGGTGACCGCGACCGGGTCGATCTCACCTAGATGCAGGTGCACGCCTTTGTCGAGGTAGCGTTCGCGTGCTGCCTCGGCGGCAGTCGCTACGAGCGCGTCTGTCGTGGTCGGGGCCGGGTGTAGTCGGGTGAGGTGTTCTTCCGCGTCGGAGACGGCGACGATGTCCGCGGCGAGGCGTTCAAGACGTCTGGTGGCCGCCCACAGCACCTGTCTGGTGGTGTCGTCGAAGCTGCGCACACCGTCGTCGATGGCTTCGAGGTAGGAGTCGATGGTGGCCAGCGGGGTGCGCATCTCGTGACCGAGGTCGGCGAGCATTCGTCGTCTGGTGACGTCGGTGGCGTCCAGACGTCGGGCGAGTTCGTTGACGCTGGTGGCCAGGTCGTCAAACTCTCGGCCGAGCTTCGGGCTTGTCATCCGAGTCGCGTAGTGCCCTTGGGCGATGTCGGCGGTGGTGGTGGTAACGATGGTGACCGAGCGTTGGACTCGGCGGGTGAGGTACCAGGTCGCTGCCAGTGCCAGCAGCAGGGCGATGCCCACCGCGAATCCCCAGGCCAGGATGATCGCGACGGTGAATGCTTCCTCGACGTGGGCGGCTTGGCTGGAGTTGTGGTCGATGCCGGCTTGACCGAGGTGGTCGTGAAAGATGCCCGGGGCCAGTGCAGAGGCAACGAGCCACGCGCTGGCCGTGCTTCCGACGACCACGCTGGTCATCGCCAACAGCAGGCGGGTGCCGAAGCTGACTCCGGCCGCGCGACGACGGGGGCGGGTGTCGGGCGTGGCCGGTGTTGGTGGCGGGGTGGACCTCATTGGCATGGTCCCATGCGGTAGCCGACCCCTCGGACCGTGCGGACGTAACGGCCCACAGCCGCGTCGTCGCCGAGCTTGCGACGCAGGTGGCCGATGTGGACGTCGACCAGGTGGTCATCGCCCACCCAGTTCGGTCCCCACACGGCGGCCATCAACTGTGCGCGGGTCACGACGATCCCGGGGTCGCGGGCCAGGGCGACGAGGATGTCGAACTCGGTGCGGGTCAGCTCGATGGCGGTACCACCGACGGCGACCTCTCGCCCGGCGGTGTCGATGGTCAGCCGGCCGATCGAGTGCACACGGGGTGATGCCTTTCCGCCGCCCTTGGCAGTGCCCTGCCGTGGTCTGCGCATCATCGCCTGAATCCGGGCCGAGAGCACTCGAGGGCTGAACGGTTTGGTCATGTAGTCGTCTGCGCCCACAGACAGTCCGATCAGGCTGTCGACCTCTTCGGTCCGGGCGGTGAGCATGACGATGTACGCGTCACTGTGGGTTCTGACCTGTCGGCAGACCTCGATCCCGTCCAGCCCGGGGAGTCCCAGGTCGAGAACGATTACGTCCGGGGCGATGCGGCAGGCCAGGTCCACAGCATCATGGCCGTCACCGGTGATCGTGACGTCGAAGCCGTCGCGCTCGAGATACGACCCCACCAGATCGGCCAGGGGCTCCTCGTCGTCGACCACCATCGCCCGCAGCGCTGGGGGATCGGCGCGGCGCGGACGACGGTCGCCGCGTTCATCGGCAAAGGGCATGCCCGCCATTTTCGCCTCCCCGACTGATGACCCGTCACTGCGGTGGGGTCTTGATCGAATCTTCACACGATCTCCATTGAAGCCGACGGGATGCACGGTCACGATGGCCACTGGAGTCAGACGCGGGAGGTAGAACGTGGTCGGATGGGGCGGGCTGGCGCTCGGCGCCGTCGTCGTGGCCGCCCTGTGGGCCTCGACGATGCTGCTGGTCACCGCGCTGTTCGGTGATCCGTCGGCGGAGTCGCAACAGTGACCGGGATGTCGCGGAGAGCATTTCTCCTCGGGTCGGCTCTCGCTGGCGCCGGGGCGTTGGGCGCGTGTGGACAGTCCGGCCCCTCGGGGGTGCCGGTGACGGCATCGGACCCAGTAGTGGGCGATGTCGAGGCCCAGCGCCAGCGTGCAGGTCAGCGCATCGTCGACGCCCGCCTGTCCCCTCGTCCGGCGGAGGTAGACCTGGGTGGGATCGTGGTCGCCACCTGGGCCTACGGTCCGACCGTGCCGGGGCCTGCCCTGCGGGCCGGGGCCGGAGACCTGCTGCGCGTGGAGGTCGATAACCAGCTCGACGAACCGACCAGCGTGCACTGGCATGGCATCGCCCTGCGCAACGACATGGACGGCGCGCCCGGCCTGACACAAGAGGCGATCGAGCCAGGTGACCGATTCACCTACGAGTTCACCGTTCCGGATGCCGGTACCCACTGGTACCACTCGCATTCTGGGCTGCAGCTCGACCGGGGTCTGTACGGCCCGCTGATCGTCGACGACCCGGCCGAGCCAGGGGACTTCGACCATGAATGGGTGGTCGTCGTCGATGACTGGCTCGACGGCATCGACGGCACCCCAGACGACGCGGCCCGCGCATTGGGCATCGACACTCCGGGGCCTCACGGTCGCGCCCCGGGCCACGGCCGAATGCACGACGGTCCAGGTCATCAAAGCATGATCTCCCGGTTGCTCGGCGCTGCCGGCGACGTCAGTTACCCGCACTTTCTGCTCAATGGGAAGATTCCCGCCGACCCGGTCCGGTGGATCGCCAGACCGGGGCAGCGGGCGCGGATCCGGTTCATCAACGCCGGCGCCGACACGTTCTTCCGTGTCGCCGTCGGCGGGCACACGATGACCGTCACCCACACCGACGGCTTTCCCACCGCACCGCACCAGACAGAATCGATCCTGCTCGCGATGGGCGAGCGAGTCGACGTCCTGGTCACCTTGGCCGACGGAGCCTTCCCGATCTTCGCCGAGGCTGAAGGCAAGAACGGCCACGCCTTCGCTATCGTGCGCACCGGTTCCGGCGATCTGCCCGACGATCCCCGTCCCATCGAACTCGACCGCCGAGTGCTGCTTCCGGCAGACCTGAGCCCGGCGCCGGCATCGCGCCTGACAGACCAAGGTCATGACCGTTATCTCAGCGTCGACCTGGGCGGCAGCATGATGCCCTATCGCTGGACCCTCAACGGGCAGGCTCATCCCGACACCACACCGCTGGAGGTCTCCCGCGGTCAGCGGGTTCGAATGCGGCTGCGCAACATGTCCGACATGGCCCACCCGATGCATCTGCACGGTCATACCTTCGCCCTCGCCGATAGCGGGCTCCGCAAAGACACCGTCACGCTCCGACCCATGCGCACCGCTGAGATCGAATTCGACACCGACAACCCCGGCCAGTGGGCCCTTCACTGCCACAACGCCTACCACATGGAGGCCGGAATGATGACCACCCTGTCTTACCTGGCCTGACCACCAGTTTGCTCACCAACACGAAAGGCGCTTCACCACCATGACCCGCACCCCCATGCTGATCCCCGCCACCCTCATCGCCGCCACGCTGGCACTATCGGCCTGTACCGACAACACCGAGGACACCTCGGCCGCGTCCATCCCGGCAACCACCACATCCACTCCCGCGACGGGCACCGCCGCCGCCACACAGAACGAGGACAGCCATGGCGGACAAGGGGGCCACGGGGGCCACGGGGGCCACGGGGGCCACGGGGGCCACGGGGGCATGGAACACCCCTCAGACGGCGGCCCGGTGCCTGAGGGTATGACGCAGGCCACCGATCCGACCTACCCGGTCGGGACCGAAGTCACGCTGACGGCCGACCACATGGAGGGCATGAACGGTGCCCCCGCCACCATCGTCGGCGCCTACGACACCTACACCTACGCGATCGACTACACCCCCACCGACGGCAGCGATCCCGTTCTCGACCACAAGTGGGTCGTGCAGGAAGAGCTCAAGGACGTCGGCGATGACCGTCTCGACGATGGCACCGAAGTGACCGTCACCGCAGAGCACATGCAAGGCATGCGCGGGACAACGGCGACGATCGCGTCCTCGACCGACGAAACCGTCTATGTCGTGGACTTCGAAGCTGACGGAATGACGATGACGAACCACAAGTGGGTAGTCGAAAGTGAGATCCAGCCCGCGTCCTAGGCAACAGCAACCGCGCTGGAGGGACAGACAGACCATGAACGACCAGCACACCCACCACGGAGCCGCCGAGGCCCAGACCCGCAAGCAGGGCAGCCACCACACGCACGACGAACACTCGGCAGACCAGCCTCACAGCAGGCACGAGAACCATAGTGGCCACGACCATGCAGGCCATGGCGGGCACGGTGGTCATGTCGCCCAGTTCCGGCGGCTGTTCTGGATCACCCTCGTCCTGGCGGTCCCGGTGGTGGCGTTCAACGACATGTTCGCCCACCTCATCGGCTACGACCTGCCCGATGCCCGGTGGGTGTGGTGGGTCTCCCCTGCCCTGGGCACCGTGGTCTACTTCTGGGGCGGCAGGCCGTTCCTGACCGGGGCCTTGTCCGAGATCCGCGCTCGCCAGCCCGGCATGATGCTGCTCATCGGCCTGGCGATCACCGTGGCGTTCACCGCCTCCTGGGGCGCGAGCCTGGGCGCGCTCGATCACACGCTGAACTTCTGGTGGGAGCTGGCCCTGCTGGTGGTCATCATGCTGCTTGGCCACTGGATCGAGATGCGCTCCCTGGCCCAGACCACCTCCGCGCTCGACTCCCTGGCGGCGCTGCTGCCGGATGAGGCCGAGAAGGTCGACGGCGAGAACGTCATCACCGTCGCCCCGGCCGAGCTGCGGGTCGGGGACGTGGTGATCGTCCGCCCCGGGGCGTCTGTACCCGCCGACGGCAAGATCATTGACGGCTCGGCCAGCATGGACGAATCCATGGTCACCGGCGAATCCCGGGCGGTCCGCCGCGAGATCGGCGACCATGTCGTCGCCGGCACGGTCGCCACCGACTCTGGCCTGCGCGTCGAGGTCACCGCGATCGGTCAGGACACCGCGCTGGCCGGGATTCAGAAACTGGTCACCGACGCACAGGCCTCGTCCTCTCGCGCCCAGCGCCTCGCCGACACCGCCGCCGGATGGCTGTTCTGGTTCGCCCTCGCCTCGGCCGTGATCACCGCCGCCGTCTGGAGCGTGCTCGGCCTGCCCGACGCGGCGGTAGTGCGCACCATCACCGTGCTGGTCATCGCCTGTCCCCACGCTCTCGGCCTGGCGATCCCGCTGGTCGTGTCGATCGCCACCGAACGCGCCGCCCGCGGCGGAGTCCTGGTCAAGGACCGCCTTGCGCTCGAGTCGATGCGCAACGTCGACGCCGTCCTGTTCGACAAGACCGGCACCTTGACCAAGGGCGAACCCACCGTCACCGGAATTGAATCGATAGACGGGCACACCGAGAAGGAGGTCCTCGCACTGGCCGCCGCAGCCGAAAGCGACAGCGAGCACCCTCTCGCCAGAGCCATTGTGCGGGCTGCTCGCGACCGTGACCTGGCCGTGTCGACGCCGTCCGACTTCTCCTCCTCCCCGGCCGTCGGCGTCAAGGCCACCGTGGACGGCACCGTCATCGAGGTCGGCGGCCCCTACCTTCTCGACCATCACGGCCGCGATGAGCTGCCCGTCGCCGACCAGTGGCGCACGGAAGGGGCGATCATCCTGCACGTCCTCGCCGCCGGCCGGGTGATCGGCGCGCTGCGGCTGGCCGACGAGATTCGCCCCGAGTCCCGCGCGGCCGTCGACGCGCTGCACGACGCCGGAGCTCACGTCGTCATGATCACCGGTGACGCCCGCGCCGTGGCCGAAACCGTCGCCGCCGACCTCGGCATCGACCGCGTCTTCGCCGGGGTCCGGCCCGAAGACAAGGCCGCCAAAGTCGCCGAGCTTCAGTCCGAAGGCAAGAAGGTCGCCATGGTCGGCGACGGAGTCAACGACGCCCCCGCTCTGGCCCAAGCGGATGTGGGCATCGCCATCGGCGCCGGAACCGATGTCGCGATCGGCTCCGCCGGGGTCATCCTGGCCTCATCCGATCCCCGCTCGGTGCTCTCGGTCATCGAGCTGTCCCGCGCGAGCTACCGCAAGATGAAGCAGAATCTGTGGTGGGCTGCCGGCTACAACCTTGCCGCGGTGCCCCTGGCCGCAGGTGTGCTCGCCCCGATCGGATTCGTGCTGCCCATGAGCGTGGGCGCCATCCTCATGTCCGCCTCCACCGTCGTAGTCGCCCTCAACGCCCAACTCCTGCGACGCCTCGACCTGCGCCCGGAAAATCTCACCACCCCCAGGAAGTGAGAGCACGAAGGATGGTCACCACCCACCCCACACCTCGACGAACCGCGGCGGTGTGACTAAGGCTGCCGTTCTGGCGGGCAGATCGATCACCGCCGCACGCTCGCCGGGCGTGTGGGCCGAACCGATGTGCGCGATCATCAGGCGCCGACTGCGGATATTCTCCCAGATCTGCACGCCGGTGGCCCCGGAGGCGGCCCTGGACTGCACTACGTACAGATCCACCACCTCCACACCCCGCTCGATTAGTGACCCGCGCGCCACCTGCTCAAACTCGTGACCTGCAGCGATCCTAACGAAGCGGCCAGAAACGCCGTCACCTTAT
>NZ_BCSL01000077.1:0-6649 GCF_001570845.1 Dietzia papillomatosis NBRC 105045
TCGTCGTCGTCTCCACCCCGGTCACCCCCCGCCCGCGCCGCACCCTTATCGAACCTGTGATCGACTCTACCGGCGTGCCACTCATAGCACAAGTGTGCGATTGGCGGAGAGGGAGGATGAGCGGGTGGTGATCACGAGGGGATGAATGGCCACAGCTGATCGGGTTCTGCTACGGTGGGCCGCATGTCGATCGCTCGCGCATATTGGCGCTTTATGTGGGCTCCGGGTGGAGCCCGCGCCGCGAGCGCACGCGTCCGCTAGACGGATCGTCGACACCCGGAGCCCAGAGGCGGTGACCACCATGGTCGCCGCCTTCCGCCTTTCAACAGCGGCGGATCCGGGTGCGACATGGGCACCGAAGAGGATCACGGCACCCGGCCCGCCACCACCGATTCGTCAGGAGCGACCGCCGTGACCATCACCGCCGAGAACCCCACCCAGACCGCCGACAGGCGCGTCCTGTCGTACTCACCGCTGCCGACCCCGACCGAGATCCTCGGCGAGCTCCCGCTGGGAGAGGCCCGCGAGGCGCTGGTCGAGCGGAGCCGGTCCGAGATCGCCGACGTGCTGGCCGGCCGCGATGACCGCCTGCTCGTCGTGGTGGGCCCCTGCTCGGTTCACGACACCGACGCCGCACTCGACTACGCCGGTCGGCTGGCCCGGCTCGCGGACGAGACGTCCGAGGACCTGCTCATCGTCATGCGCGTGTACTTCGAGAAGCCGCGCACGACGGTCGGCTGGAAGGGCCTCATCAACGACCCCGCGCTCGACGGGAGCTACGACATCCCGCGCGGCCTGCGCACCGCCCGCAAGCTGCTGCTGGACGTGCTCGACCTCGGACTTCCCGTCGGCACCGAGTTCCTCGAGCCGACCAGCCCGCAGTACATCGCCGACGCCGTCTCCTGGGGTGCGATCGGCGCCCGCACCACGGAGAGCCAGGTGCACCGCCAGCTCGTGTCGGGCCTGTCCATGCCGGTCGGCTTCAAGAACGGCACCGACGGCGAGGTCCAGGTCGCGGTGGACGGGTGCCGGTCCTCGGCGGCGGGACACGTGTTCTTCGGCACCGACGCCGACGGCCGCGCGGCGGTCGTGGAGACGGCGGGCAACACGGACTGTCACGTGATCCTGCGCGGCGGCACCCGCGGGCCGAACCACGACGCCGAGTCCGTCGCAGCCGCGGTCGCGGCCGTGGGCAAGGTCGGGCTGCCGGGTCTCGTGATGGTCGACGCCAGCCACGCCAACTCGGGCAAGTCGCACGAGCGCCAGGCCGAGGTCGTGGCCGAGTTGGCCGAGCGCATCGGCGGGGGAGAGCAGGGCATCTCCGGGCTGATGATCGAGAGCTTCATCGAGCCCGGCGCCCAGTCCGTCGAGGCCGAGGAACTGGTCTACGGGCAGTCCGTCACCGACGCCTGCATGGGATGGGACACCACCGCCGACGGGCTGCGTGCCCTCGCCGCGGCGGTGCGCGCCGGCCGACGGAACTGACTCCCGCCGGCCGACGGAGCCGAGCGCGCAGCGGGTCAGGGGCACCACAGAGGAGGCGGTGCCGCGCGGTACTCTTTCCCGCGTGGCCACCTCCCCCCTGTACAAGTTCTACGAGTCCCGACTGCGGTCGTCGCTCGAGGGCAAGAGGCTGCCGCGGCACGTCGCCGTGATGTGCGACGGCAACCGCCGGTGGGCCAAGGAGGCCGGGTTCACCGACGTCGCACACGGCCACCGGGCCGGCGCGGTGAAGATCGCCGAGATGCTGGGCTGGTGTGACGAGCTCGGCATCGACGTCGCCACCATCTACCTCCTGTCCACCGAGAACCTCGGCCGCGACGCCGACGAGCTCGGCGAACTGCTGCAGATCATCGCCGACGTCGTGGACGAGATCACCAGGCCGGAGCGCAACTGGGAGGTCCGCATCGTCGGGCGACTGGAGCTCCTGCCCGAGTGGCTGGCCGATCGCCTGCGTCACGCGGAGCAGGTGAGCACCGGCCGACCGGGCGTCAAGGTCAACGTCGCGGTGGGTTACGGCGGGCGGCAGGAGATCGCCGACGCGGCCCGTGAGCTGGTCGAGCAGCTGATCGACGAGGGCCGGACGGGAGCCGACCTCGTCGACGGGATCACCGTCGAGGGCATCGGGGAGCACCTCTACACGTCCGGGCAACCCGACCCCGACCTCGTGATCCGCACGTCCGGCGAGCAGCGCCTGTCGGGCTTCCTGCTGTGGCAGAGCGCGTACTCGGAGATCTGGTTCACCGAGGCCTACTGGCCGGCGTTCCGCCGCGTGGACTTCCTGCGCGCACTCCGCGAGTACAGCGCCCGCAACCGCAGGTTCGGGCAGTGAGCACCCCGGCGGGATCCTCCGTGCCCGCGTGGTTCACCGTCCGGGCCGTGTGCGTGGTCGACCAGCTGCTGACCGTGCCCGGCCGGGTCGGCGTGACGGCGATCGACAAGCGCCCGGTCGAGGGCCCGGTCCAGGTCCGCGAGTACGGCCTCCACGGCGACGTCCAGGCCGACCGCAAGCACCACGGCGGCGTGTGGAAGGCCGTCTACCTGCTCTCCGACTCCGACGTCGAGCAGTGGGAACCCGAGTTCGGCGGCCCCATCCCGCCCGGCTTCTTCGGCGAGAACCTCCGCGTGACGGGCGTCGACACCTCGCAGCTGCAGATCGGGACGGTGCTCGAGGTCGCCGCTGCAGGTGCTGCCGGTGCCGCCGGGGCACCCGGCCTGCGCATGGAGGTCACCACGCCGCGCATCCCGTGTCAGACCTTCGCCCACCGTGTCGGGAAGCCGCGGTGGGTGCGTCGCTTCACCGAGGGCGGGCGGCCGGGCGCGTACGCGCGGGTCCTCGCCCCGGGTCCGGTCGGGGCGGGCGACGAGATCCGGGTGGTCAGCGAGCCCACGCACGGTGTCACCATCGCCAGGGTGCTGTCCGGGGTCGACGACGACGAGGTCAGCCGCCTCCTCGCCGAGTACGACCTCTCCGAGCTCGCACCGAGCCTCGTCCGGAAGCTGGATCCGGCCACGGACGACCGCCCGGTCGACGCGGACTGAGACACCGCCGGCCGGCCGGATATGGGACGCTGATCCGCATGGGACTCCTCCGGCGATACCGGGCGACCGGCGCGGACCTGCCCTTCGGCGATCCGCTCCGCGCGCACGGCGCGGCCATGGAGGGGTACTTCCTCCGGATCACCGACCGCGAACGCGGGCGCGTGGCCATCGCGCTCATCGGGGTCAACCGGGGACCCGACGGGCACTGGGCGACGCTCGGCCTGGCCTCGGACGAGGTGACGATCCCGCTCGAGGCCGGTGGCGCCCGCCGGCCCGGTGACGGGGACCCCTCGCCGTCGTCCTCCGCGGCGGTTTCCACGCTCCGCCTCGCCGCCGCGCCGCACGGGTGGGCCGCCCCGGCGCGCATCGGCGCCCGGTCCGGAGGCCAGTTCGAGTACCGACGCGACGGCATCCGCGTGGACATGGGGGAGGGCGCGCGGCTCCACGTGGACATCACCGACCCCGTGGAGTGGCCGCATCGCGCCGTCGGCGGGTCGAGCATCTTCCAGTCGGTTCCCGCGCTCAACCAGTACTGGCACCCCTGGCTGCTCGGCGGGCGCGCCAGCGGATGGGCCGAGCTCGACGGCCGGCGCTGGGACTTCGACGACGCCGAGGTGTACGGCGAGAAGAACTGGGGCGCGGAGGGCTTCCCCGACTCCTGGTGGTGGGGGCAGGCGCAGGCGTTCTCCGAGCCCGACACCTGCGTCGCGTTCGCCGGCGGTCAGATCCACTCCGGCCCGCTGCGCACCGAGGTCACCGCGCTCGTCGTGCGGCTCCCGGGCGGGCGCGTCGTGCGGCTCGGCAACCCCGTGGTCTCGCCCGTACGTGCCGACGTCACCGACGAGAGGTGGGAGCTCGAGGGACGCGGCTACGGCTGGGACATCCGCGTCAGCGGCCGCTCGCCGCTCGACCGCGCGCACGTCCTGCCCGTGCCGCTGCCGTCGGAGAACCGCAACTCCGCGGGGTCGATCGAGCACCTGACCGGGGAGCTCGAGGTGGAGGTACGACGGCGAGGGCGGCTGGTGTGGTCGGATCGCAGCTGGCTGGCCGCGCTCGAACACGGAGGTCTCGACCGGGCCGAGGCCGAGCTGCGGAGGCGCGGTGTGCCGGAGGGGGAGACGGGCGCGCCGCCGGTGTAGGCGGGGTGCGGGGATCGCGCGGAGGCGCGTGTTCAGATCTTGCGCAGGCGCAGCCGCTGGATGGAGTGGTCCGAGTTCTTGCGCAGGACGAGAGTCGCGCGCGGCCGGGTGGGCAGGATGTTCTCGACCAGGTTGGGCCTGTTGATCGAGGTCCAGATCTCCCGCGCGGCGAGCCGGGCCGCCTGGTCGGACAGGTCCGCGTAGTGCGCGAAATGCGAGCTCGGGTTGGAGAACGACGTGCTCCGCAGTTCGAGGAAACGCTCGATGTACCACTGCTCGATGTCCTCGATACGCGCGTCCACGTAGAGCGAGAAGTCGAACAGGTCGGAGACCATGAGCCGCGGGCCGGTCTGAAGGACGTTGAGCCCCTCGACGATGAGGATGTCCGGCCGCTTCACCTCGATGTGCTCGCCGGGCACGATGTCGTACTTGGTGTGCGAGTAGACCGGCGCCCGCACCAGGGGCGCACCGGACTTGACCTCGGTGACGAACCGCAGCAGGGCCCGCCGGTCGTACGATTCGGGGTAGCCCTTGCGGTGCATCAGGCCGCGGCGCTCGAGCTCGCGGTTGGGGTAGAGGAAGCCGTCGGTGGTGATGAGGTCCACGCGCGGGTGGGAATCCCAGCGGGTGAGCAGCGCGCGCAGCACACGCGCGGAGGTGGACTTGCCCACCGCGACGGAGCCGGCCACGCCGATCACGAACGGCATCGGGGCGTCGGAGGCCTCGCCGAGGAACAGGTTGGTGGACTGGAACAGGCGCTGCCGGGCGGAGACCTGCAGGTGGATGAGCCGGCTGAGCGGCAGGTAGATCTCCGCGATCTCGTCCAGGTCGAGGTGCTCGCCCAGTCCGCGCAGGCCCTCGAGGTCCTGCTCGGTGAGCACCATGGGCATGGCGCGGCGCAGGCGCCGCCAGCTCCGGCGGTCGAACTCCACGTACGGCGTGTAGTCGCCGGCATGTCTGCTCACGACTCGTGATTGTGGCAGGTGGCCACGGGGGAGAGGGTGTCAGGGTGCGTGGCACTAGACTGACGACGACGACGAGACGAGCCGTGGCCCACACGATTCGTACGAAGCGAGAAGCCCACGCGCGAGGAGCAACGATGACCGACCCGAACACCGACGTGTTCTCCGCCTCTCTGTCCGAACTGGATCCGGAGGTCGCCGAGGCGATGGCCGGGGAGCTGGCCCGTCAGCGGGACACGCTCGAGATGATCGCGTCGGAGAACTTCGTCCCGCGCTCCGTGCTGCAGGCGCAGGGCTCGGTCCTGACCAACAAGTACGCCGAGGGGTACCCGGGCCGCCGCTACTACGGCGGCTGCGAGCACGTCGATGTGGTGGAGAACCTCGCGCGTGACCGTGCCAAGGAGGTCTTCGGCGCGAAGTACGCGAACGTGCAGCCGCACGCCGGTGCGCAGGCCAACGCCGCCGTCCTCATGGCACTGGCCGCCCCGGGCTCGAAGATCATGGGTCTGTCGCTCGCGCACGGTGGCCACCTCACCCACGGCATGAAGCTCAACTTCTCCGGCCAGCTCTACGAGGTCGCCGCCTATGAGGTCGACCCGGAGACAATGCAGGTCAACATGGACACCGTCCGTGAGATGGCGCTGGCGGAGAAGCCGGACGTGATCATCGCCGGATGGTCCGCCTACCCGCGCACCCTGGACTTCGCGAAGTTCCGTGAGATCGCCGACGAGGTGGGCGCGAAGCTGTGGGTCGACATGGCGCACTTCGCCGGCCTGGTGGCCGCGGGGCTGCATCCGAGCCCGGTGCCGCACGCCGACGTGGTGTCCACCACCGTGCACAAGACGCTGGGCGGGCCCCGCTCGGGCATGATCCTCACCAACGATCTCGAGCTGTTCAAGAAGCTCAACTCCACCGTGTTCCCGGGCCAGCAGGGTGGGCCGCTCATGCACGCGATCGCCGCCAAGGCCACGGCCATGAAGATCGCCGGCACCGAGCAGTTCCGGGAGCGGCAGCAGCGCACCCTCGAGGGCGCGAAGATCCTCGCCGAGCGGCTCACCGAGCAGGACTGCAAGGACGCCGGCGTCTCGGTCCTCACGGGCGGTACCGACGTCCACCTCGTGCTGGTGGACCTGCGCGACTCGGAGCTGGACGGCCAGCAGGCCGAGGATCTGCTCCACGAGGTCGGCATCACCGTCAACCGCAACGCCGTTCCGTTCGACCCCCGACCGCCGATGGTCACCTCCGGCCTGCGGATCGGTACGCCGGCACTGGCCACCCGCGGCTTCACCACGGAGGAGTTCCGCGAGGTCGCGGACATCATCGGCACCGCCCTGGCGGCCGGCAAGGACGCCGACACCGCGGGCCTGCGCGACCGGGTGACCGCCCTGGCGAAGGCCAAGCCGCTGTACGAGGGCCTCGAGGACTGGAAGATCCTGGGCTGAGGACTCCGGGACACACGACGACAGGCGGGGGCCGATGACCGACGAGAGCGCGGGCATCGGCCCC
>NZ_BCSL01000078.1:0-6211 GCF_001570845.1 Dietzia papillomatosis NBRC 105045
CCCATGAATCACCCGGGCTAAAAGTTGTGGAACTCAGGTCAGGTGCGCCACACGCTATCGACGCGCCCACCCCTCGACGGACGATCACTTCGTCCCCACCCCGCGCGACCCACCCCTCGATGTGCGGCCGCCGTCCCGAGAGGTGTCCCCCATGAGCCGCCCGACGTCCGTCTCCCCCACCCATCCCGCGCCGCGCAGCGGCCCGATCCGCCGCGAGCCCGCGCCTAGCGACCGCACGTCCGTCCCCACCCGACCGCCGACCTCCCGCCCATGGCAGATATGGCTGGTCCTGGCCCTGTCGGCGGCGCTGGTGTCGCTGCTCGTGCTGCGCGGCGTCGTGCAGGCCACGGCGATCAACCGCTTCCTCACCGATTCGTGGCCGGCGGTCGACGAACCGGCGGGCCTGGCGGCGTCGTCGGCCGGCTGGATCATCGACACCTCGTTCGTGGTCGCCACGGCGTGGGCGGCGATCGCGGTGGCCACCTTCTCCGGCTCGCGCGCCGGGCGGGCGGTCTTCACCGCACTCCTGGCGGGCAGCACGGTCATCGGGCTGTGGAGCGCGGTGGCCCCTCAGGCGGCGGCGCTGGGCAGCGGCGAGCTCATCCTGTCCGCGGCGCACCCCACGTTCACGTCGCTCACCTCCCTCGCGGTGGCGCTCGTGGCCATCGCGATCCTGGCGCTGCTCTACCGCCCGGACGTCAACGACTACTTCCGCGCCCACTCCCCCGCCACCACCGGCCAGCGCGACCGCGATCTCCTCGAGCCGACGCTCCCCCAGGTCCGCAGCGAGGCACCGCTCACGATGAGCAATCCCGCACAGCACCGCGCCACCGACCCGACCGAGCGGAGCGACTCAACCGCCACCCCGAGCCCCGCACTCCCGACCACTGCGCCGTCCCGCGAAGAACCGGTCGCACCCGCGCTCTGACGGGTGAGCATGAGGAAGGGGCGACGACGACAAGCTCCACCTCCCCCGGCCGACCCGCGACCTCACACGGCCGCGGGTCTGGCGGGGTCAGCCCTCGAGTGAGCTGAGCTAGATGCTGATCGCGCTGGCCAGCTGGGCCTGCGACTCCACGGGCAGCATGTACCCAGTCTCCGGAATTTCTGCGTAGCTCACGTGTGGCGCCGCGTTTCTCTCCGACCACTTCCGCTACTAAACGGTAGGCGCCGACGGCACCGGCGGAATGTTCATCGCTGACGGCGCCAACCGGCACCCCCGCACGCACATAGGCGGCATGGAGCCCGCCGTCACCCGGCAAAAGCGGTGCCCGCACTCGATAAGTCAGCGTGGCTAGCACGCTCAACCGAGCATCCCTCGTTAGGGCCTCCGCGGCGCCCAGATGCGATACCTCAAGAGATCATGCCGCCTGTGAGCCGCGTCAATTCGAAGCGCAGCTCAACTCGGGCTGGTTCCTCGTACCCAGCACCTTGACGAACCCATAGGAGTCGAGAAAAAACCCAGAGAGCCCAGCGCAGCGTTTCAGGAACTGAAGTATAGTCCGACCAATGACCGACACTGACGGGCGTGACGACATCGAGTTTGAGGAATCTGCGGCCGAGATCGAAGATCGAGAGAGCTCTCCTCCGACCTATGAAATCGCGACATACCCTGCCGACTTCACACTTGAAGTGCTGCAATCCAAGTGGAACTCAGGCGAGATTTTCATTCCGCCATTTCAGCGAGGATTCGTCTGGAGTCAGGCGCAAGCTAGCAAGCTGATAGAGTCATTTCTCGTCGGCCTACCGGTACCATCGATATTCTTGTACACCGAACGGGATAGCGAAAAGTCGATGGTCGTCGACGGACAGCAGCGCCTTCGTTCGGTTTTCTACTTTTTCGAGGGCTACTTCGGCGAGGCGAACCAAAAGGGGTCACGGACAGTCTTCTCCCTAAAAGGACTAAACGCCGACTCCCCATTTGCCGGCAAGACCTTTGAGCAATTAGAAAACGATGACCCGTCGGCCGCCCGTCGACTGAAGAACAGCGTGCTCCGCGCTTTCGTAATTCGTCAGCTAAATCCGAACGATGACACTTCAGTTTTCCATATCTTTGAGCGGCTCAACACTGGGGGAACGCTGCTTCATAACCAAGAAGTAAGAAACGCCGTATGCTCGGGCCCATTCAATTCGCTTTTACACGACCTAAACCGAAACGACGCTTGGCGCGAGATCCTCGGCAAACCTGGGCCCGATACGCGCATGCGCGACGTGGAGCTGATTCTCCGGTTCTTTGCTCTACGGCACGCCTCCGAGAGTTATGCGAAGCCTATGAAAGACTTCATGTCCAAGTACATGAGGGCTCACTCTCAAGATTCCCAAAACGCCATCGATCAGTTCCGGGCAGAGTTCGTAAATACGGTAGACATCGTGCGTGAAACGCTCGGAGTAAAGCCCTTTCATATCTACGCCGGATTCAACTCGAGCGCCTTCGACGCCGTATTTACTGCCATCTCTAAAAATCTGGACGCCATCCCCTCCGACCTGTCCGAAAGGTGGGCTCGGCTCTCGAGTTCAGACGAACTTCGAAGCGCAGTCACGGGAGGAACTACGGACGTGGACCAGGTGAGAGGCAGGCTCGCCCTTGTGGAAGCTCGGTTAATCCATGACTGATATGCCGCGTTCGCAACAGGCCATCGACCTTTGCCGCAAACACGCCGACGATGCGCGCGCCTACTCATCCGTAGCGATGTCAGCGCAGATAGAGGCGATGCTCGCGAAGTACGTGAGTTCGACTATCTACGCGGAGGCCGAAGCGACCATTGTGTCGTTGACCGCAGCGCGGGCAGCACATCAGACTTCCGACACGCGGCTTAAAGCCTTCGGAAAAGTGGCGGCAAAAAAACTCATTCGTTCGATTAAAATCGGCGACCTAGCCGGGATTCTTGGCCATTTCGACGCCGCCTGCAAAGCCAGGTTCCAAGACGAGTTAAACGACCAACTCAGGACCGATTGGGATTCATTAATACAGGCTCGCCACAGCGTTGCTCACGACCAAGGGGCGGTCGTGTCGCACCTTACATTGCTAGACATTGAGCGCTTCTTCCCCAGCGTTTCCGAGGTGCTTGACGTGTACGCCGTTAGCCTTCACGTTTAGCCACAAGTTAGGTGGGATCCGAAAAGATCCCATCCATCAAGAGGACCCCCCGTTTTCGACAAAAGGAACCCAGCGCGGCCTTGAGACTGGAGAGCAGAGTTTAAGGCAGCGGCCGGGAGGCTACTCCGAGCATACCTCAGAAGTCTCACCGGCTTGGCACGGGTCGGCTTCCGGCGCTTCCCCGGACTCTGGCTCGGAAGTCGGCTCGACCGAGGGCTCGATGGGCTCAGCCGTCACCCCGGGCGCCTCAACCTCGGACGGAATCTGGGTCTCGGGCGGAACAGTGACGCTGCTCGAATTGGCACAATCCGACAGGTCGGCCACCTGTTGATCTGTCTGCGGGCACTGGTACGGGAATCTGTCGAGCTGCTCACTGCGCAGAGCTGCGCATTGGGGGTGGTACCCATGCGAGCCGTCACTCAGCAAGCCGCTGTCTGTCCACGCTCCCCCGCCGTAGATGCACTGGACGAGCGTCGGCCCGGCTGCCGCGGGATTGGCCGCGGCCGGCGCTTCAGTCGCGGCGGTGTCCGTCCCCGGCGTCCGTTCGACGGTCGTGGTCGTGGTGGCCTTGCTCGCGGTGGACCGCGCCGACGAGCTCGAACTCGTCGTTTCCGCGCCGGTCGGCTCGGCGTCCGTCGCCTCGCCCCCGCACCCGGCCACCAGGACGAGCGTCGACAATATGGCCGCAGCCATCCTCCACCTCGACGCGTGCGGGACGTTACGGCGGGTAGGTGCACTCATTTGCGGGCCCTTCGTCAGTGCCCGAGCGGGCGGAGCATCCCACCGATCATGCACTGACAAGACGGCAAACGGACGGGTTTTCAGTTCAATGTTAACACCGCTCTGCCGGGATCCCTCGGGGCGACGACGACGAGCCCCATCACCCCGGACCGACCCGCAACCTCACGCGGCCGCGGGTCCGGCCGCGTCAGCCTTGAAGGACACCGCGCCCGTCGCCGACCACGCTTCCCAGCTCAGCGCTGCTGACCCGGATGGGCGGCGAGGGCGCGCAGGCGTCCCCGTCCCCCTCTCCCCCGGCGGGTCAGGCCGTGGCGATGAAGGCGGCAGCAGACCTGACGCCGTGGACCTTCACGATCGACGAGGCGTATGCGTACGGCGAGCGCGCATG
Organism: Dietzia papillomatosis NBRC 105045; assembly: GCF_001570845.1. NCBI lineage: Bacteria > Bacillati > Actinomycetota > Actinomycetes > Mycobacteriales > Dietziaceae > Dietzia > Dietzia papillomatosis. Next base: position 4,227 of record NZ_BCSL01000078.1, read on the forward strand.
CGAGGACATCCGGGATCCGAACTATGACGGGTTCGGCGGCTTCTATATGGGGGTCCGCAAGACGTGGGTCGCCATGCGGCTGGACGCGCACGGCCTGTCGAGTGAGGAGCAGGTGGAGCACCACAGGCGTCTCTACGCCGAGGCGGTGCGCTCTCTGTATCCGGAGCGCCAGCCGCAGCTGCCGCCCCTGTACCGCTGACCCCCACCGGGACGGGGCGACGACGACGAGCCCACCCTCCCCCGACCGACCCGCAACCTCCCGGGTCCGCGGGTTGGGCTGTGTCAAGGATTGTGGACAGATCCTCGGTGATTCCTGCTGTCTCAAGCCGCTTCGGTTAGGTCCTCGGCGGCGTTGGCGTGTGCGTCGGCCCATGCGCGGGCCGGGGTGCGGTATCCGAGACTGGAGTGTGGTCTACGACGGTTGTAGAACACCTCGATGTACTCGGCAACGGCGAACCGGGCGCGGGCGCGGGTGTGGAACACTTGCTGGTGGTACATCTCGTTTTTCAGGGCGAAGACCTGGGCCTTCTCGTCCGGGACGGTGGTGCGCTTGTAAGCGTTGCGCTGGACCGCTGCCAGCCCGAGCTCCCGCATCAGGTCCGCGATCAGTCCGACCGAGGCCGGGTGGCCCTCGTCGTTCAGGATCGCGGCGATGCGCCGGCACCCGGCCGTGCCGCGCTGGTTCGTGCAGTCGATGGGCCGCACCGGGGTGTGTTGGGACAACGCCGGCTGACAAGCTGGGCCGTGACTTCGCCCCCAGCGCCTCTCGGCGGGCCTGGGTAGCCGTGACCTGCCCGGCGCGGGCGCGCCAGGCATAGAACGACGAGCGCACCACCCCGAGCTGCGCGCACATCCACTCGATAGGAAAGCTGGCCTTCTCCGCCTCGATCAGGGCTGACTTCTCACTCAGTCCTGCTCCCGGGTGAAGAAGGCCGCGGCTTTTTTTAGAAACTCGTTTTCCATCTTCAGCTTGCGGTTCTGCTCCTCGAGCTCCGCCAGCCGGCCGTGATCGGCCGGACTCATCGACGTGTCCGGTTCCGGGTTCGCCTGCCGGTGCTTCTGGACCCAGTTGCCCAGGGTGCCGGGATTGATCGCCAACTCGCCGGCGACCTCGGCGATCGAGCGGTCACTCTGTAGGACCAGCTGCACTGCCTCGGCCTTGAACTGCGGACTGAACTTCCGCCTCGAACTCGCTGCCATGATCTCGATCCTCTCGCATCAAGAGGCTGTCCAAGATCTTTGATACACCCCAGGTCCGGCGGGGTCAGCCCTCGAGGGAGCTGAGCCAGTCGCTGAGCACGCCGGCCAGCTGACCCGGCGCCTCCACGGGCAGCATGTGCCCGGTCTCCGGGATCTCGACGTACGTCACATGCGGCGCCGCGTTCCTTTCGGCCCATTCCCGCTGCTCGTCGGTGGGCACCACCTGGTCATCCGAGGCGCCCACGATCAGCACCGGGCACGACGCCGTCGCGGGGAAGTTCCAGCGATCGGGCCGGGACCCGATGGCCACCGAGTGCGCGGCGAACCGTCCGGTCCCGTACACCCTCGCGGCGCGGAGTCGCTCGGCGCGAACCTGCGGGTCGTGGCCGCGGTCGCCGTAATAGACGGCTTCCATGCCGTCGAGGGCGATCTCCTCGTACTCCTCCTGGCTCAGGCCCGCCGCCCGGTCGGCCCGCGCTGCCGCGGCCTCCGGGTCTTCAGCCCCCACCGGCGCTGTCACCAGCACGAGCCCGACCAGCAACTCCGGGCGCCGCTCGGCCAAATGCATGGCCACCACTCCGCCGAGCGAATGCCCGACCACCACGCTGCTGGCCGCGACCTGCTCCGCCACTTCGTCGACGAGCGCATCGAGGTCTGCAACAGCCGGCAAGTCGAGGGCCGTAGCACTCAACCCGTCGGGCAGCGCGCCGATGACCGGGGCCCACATCTGGGCGTCACCGTGCAGGCCGGGGAGGAAGATGAGGTTTGACACATTCGCACCCTAG
>NZ_BCSL01000079.1:0-5797 GCF_001570845.1 Dietzia papillomatosis NBRC 105045
GATCGTCTAATGCGACACCATCAGGCGGGGCCGGAGTGGGTGGGGACGGTGCTGTCACGGCAGAGGCAATCCGGCGAGTGCTGCTGCTGCGCCGAGGGATGCGCAAACGGCGAGGGTGCGAAGGACTGACCATTTCAGTGCGAAGACCAGGATCAGCGCGACGAGGGTGATGGCGGTGCTGACTGGTTGCCAGGTGCCCAGGTTTGGTAGTTCGAGATGGATCGGGCCCCAGTGAAGTGCGGTGGTGGTGGCAAACAGGGTGTGGAAGGCGAAGTAGAGGGCGAGGTTGGCGATCACGCCCACAACGGCGGCGGTGAGGCCGGTCATTGCTGCGGAGAGTGCTTTGTTGTTGCGGAGTTGCTCGATGTAGGGCGCTCCGAGGAAGACGAACACGAAGCACGGGACGAAGGTGACCCAGGTGGTGATTAGGGCTCCGAGGGTTCCTGCGAGCCATGGGTCCATGCCTCCGGGGTTGCGGAAGGCGCCGACGAAGGCCACGAACTGCACGACCATGATCAGCGGTCCGGGTGTGGTTTCGGCCAGGGCGAGTCCGCGGACCATTTCCCCGGGTGCGAGCCAGCCGAACACCTCGACCGCTCGTTGGGCGACGTAGGCCAGGACTGCGTAGGCGCCGCCGAAGGTGACCAGGGCGGTGCCGGTGAAGAACATGCCCTGGGTGGTGAACACGCTGTCGGTGCCTGTGAGGAGGGCGACGGCGAGCAGGGGTAGCCCCCAGACGGCGATGCCGATCGCCAGTACCGTTGCGGAGCGTCGCGCGGTCGGGCGCTCAGCGTGCAGCACATCGTCAGGGATCAGTGGCGGCGTCTCGTCGGTGTCGGTGGTGCGGGCGGGGGTTTTGCTCTGTAGTGCATCGGGGCGGGCGCGGCCGATGAGCCAGCCGGTGGCGGCGGCGGCGATGATCACGACGGGGAAGGGGATGGAGAATACCGACAGCGCGAGGAACGAGGCGACGGCGAGCAGGACGAGTGCGCGACTGGCCAGGGCTCGGCTGCTGACCCGGTGGACGGCCTGGGCGACGATCGCCACCACGGCCGGTGCCAGGCCGGCGAAGATCGCGGTGACGGCGGTGGTGTCACCGAACGCCACGTAGATGCCGGATAGGGCGAGCATGGCCACCACGCCCGGTAGGACGAAGAGGGTGCCGGCAGCGATGCCGCCCCGGGTGCCGTTGAGGAGCCATCCGGTGTAGATGGCCAGCTGCTGGGCTTCCGGTCCGGGCAGGAGCATGCAGTAGTTGAGGGCGTGCAGGAACCGTTTCTGGCCGATCCACTTCTTCTCGTCCACCAGGGCGCGTTGCATCACGGCGATCTGTCCTGCCGGTCCGCCGAAGGTCTGGAGGCTGATGGCGAACCAGGTGCGCAGTGCGACCCTCAGCGGGATCGCATCGCCGCTCGCCTTCCGGGTTGGAGCCGAGGGTGTCTCGGTGTCGGTGGGGTTGTTGGCGGTGCGGTCGTTGGTCATAGCGCGTCCCGGTTCTGGTGATGGGTGGGAGTGATCAAGCGGGGCGCCCGCCGAGCAGGCTTCGACGGTAGTACTCATAAAGGCCGTTGAAGACCGGCGTGGTGACGGCCATGGTGTGGTGGTCGTCGCCGATCAAGGACAGTCCGCGTAGGACCGTGTCCAGGCCAGGTGCTTCAGGGGCCTCGTATCGGTCGTCTTCGAGGTCGGCCTCGTGGATGATTTCGGCGATGCGCCACAGCACGGGGTCGGCCAGGTCGTAGCGACGCAGGATGGTCTCGAATGTGCAGTCGCCGTTGTGGTGGGACAGTTCGACGCCTCGCATGTCGAACGGGGTGGCGTCTGCCGGCACGTCGTCGGGTCCGGCGACGAAGATGAACTCGGCCTCGCTGTCGACGAACCGGGTGATCAGCCACGCGCAGGCGGCGCGATCTATGTGAATTCCGGTGCGGGTACTCCACTTCACAGCGATTCCTTCGTCTGGGTGTTGTCGGTTTGGGTGTGGTCTGCGGTCTGCGGGTCCGGGCTCGCGAGTTGGCGGAGGGCGGTGTGGGCGACGGCGCGTTCCGGTGGGGGGAAGTAGTCGCGCCTGGTGATCTGCCGCCACTGGTTGCGCAACCGGCGCAGGCTGCTCACTCGCTCCTCCTCGGCCGCGTGCAGGGCCGCGGCTGCCTGGGCGGTGAGCTCGGCGTACTCGGCGGCGCGGGCGTTGCGCATCTGTTCGATGAGGTGGAGTTCCTGGGCCTGGGTGGTGGCCGACGCGATCCAGATCCCGGCCTGGCCGCCCCACTCGAGCACTTCGTCGGCCAACCACTCCAGGTGTTCGCGCGACCGGGCGTCATCGGGCAGGGCGACGACGTTGTCCGCGAACTGGGCGACCCCGAGCTTCTTGAGCTTTCGCCACAGGGTGATCCGAGGTGTGGACGGTTCCCGAGGCAATCGGTAACTCAGCAGCACCCACTGGCCGCGCGTCGCGGAGGTCGCATCGTTCACTCGCGAAATGAAACCACGGTTACACCCTAGGCGCCAGCGGTTCATGTCACGCCGGGTCTTTCCCACGAGTCGGCGGTGCCAATGTGCAAGAATCTGCGTATGGATGCAGATAAGCAGATGTGCGGTCTTGATCCGGACAGTCAGTTCGTCGAGCTGGCTGTAGAGGTGTTCGCGATGTTGGCCGACGCCACCAGGGTGCGGATCATCCTCGCGCTGCGGCAGGCGGGGGAGATGTCGGTGAATCATCTTGCGGATGTGGCGGACAAGACCCCGGCGGCCATCTCGCAGCATCTGGCGAAGCTGCGCTTCGCCCGGATTGTCGAGAGCCGGCAGGAGGGCCAGCGGGTGTTTTACCGTCTGGCCAATGAGCACGCCTCCCAGCTGGTCTCTGACGCGATCTTCCAGGCAGAACATGCCCTCGGGGGCACGCCCCGCCACCATCGGGTCCCGGTCGATCAGCCGCCGGTGGTGTCGACCGGACCCCAGTGATGGTGGGGGTTCTTCGCAACCCCACCTACGCCCGGCTGTTCGCCGCGCAGGTGGTGGCGCTGCTGGGGACGGGCTTGCTGACGGTGGCGCTCGGGCTGCTCGCGTTCGATCTGGCCGGAGGCGATGCCGGTGCGGTGATGGGGACGGCGTTGACCATCAAGATGGTGGCGTATGTGGGTGTGGCGCCGGTGGTGGCGGCGTTGGTGGATCGACTCCCGAAGAAAGCCGTCCTGGTGGGAGCGGACCTGGTCCGGTTCGCGGTCGCGTTACTCCTGCCGTTCGTTGAGCAGGTGTGGCAGATCTACGTCCTGGTGTTCGTCTTGCAAGCGGCCTCGGCGACGTTCACCCCAGCGTTTCAATGGGGCTGATGCACGAGCAGGTGACATCTAATCTGGCTTGCCCTACGGGGTCAGCCCCTGACGTTCGGGATGTTGAACGGGCACGGGGCGAAACCGACGAACCTTTAGACATTGTCAGGGCGGGGCCAGACTCAGGTTATACCGGCAGCCAGGTGACCACCACTGGATTGTGGTGGTCACCTGGCTCGTCACTAACGGGTGGCGTGTTATCGGCCTCTGGTGCTGCGGTAGTCGTCTGCGCGGGTGGTGTGGGTGCTTCGGGCACCGGCGGCGCCGCCCAGTGCGGTGACGAGGGCGCCGAGCAGTAGGCCGCCTACGGCCCACCACGCCCCGGTCGCTATCTCGTCGCGGTTCTGCTCGAACTGGTTTTGTGCGTCCTGGGCGGCCTGGTCGGCTTGCTGCTGTACTTGGTCGACATCCTGCTGGTCGATGTCGGCGTTTTGCGCCGCCTGGCTGGCCTGGTCGGCGGAGATGGTGGTCGCGCTGCCCGCGGTCTGGGCGAGGGTGCCGAGCGCTCCCCCGATGGTGCCCAGGATGCTCGTGCCCAGCCATCCGACCAGTACCAGCATCGCTACCAGTGAGGTGGCCCAGGTCACCAGCCCGTGGAGCAGGCCGCTGCGCACGGCCAGGGCACCGGCGATGTACCCGGCGACGGCGAGCGCTACCACCAGCGCCACCACGCCCCAGATGCTCACGGCAATGCCGCTTGTCTCTGATAGGCCCAGTGCGGCACTGGCCAGGGCGAAGACCACCAGGATGGCCAGAAACGTCACGGTGCCGGCGAAGATCGCACCCCACGACGTGTTGGCGGTGCGGTGGCCTCGATCAGTGCCGATGAGAGAATCTCGCGCGGTGTCGTCGTGCTGCTCGGGGGCCAGTGGCGTAGATGAGCCGTGCGTGGGGCCGTGCCCGGTGGCGAATCCCGCTGTTTCTGATCGCCGGTGGGATCCGGTGGTGTCCGGGGTCCGGTCGCGGCCGGCTCTGGCGTCCTCTCGATCGTCTGCAGAGGTCATGAGCCAAGCTCCTTTGAGGGTTGAACCTTGTCGGCTGGATAGGCGGGCGCGGGGATCGAGTTGGCTGCTGGCGAGCCTCGATTCCCGCGCCTCTTTTTTCCGGTGTGTCGGTTGGTTCGAGCTTTAGGAGTCCTGCGCGTGGTCCTTGACGTTCTGCGCGGCCTGCTGGGAGTTCTGCTTGAGCTCGGAGGCGTGGTGCTTGCCTTCGCTGGTGACCGTCTCCGCCGCTGCGCTAGCGGTGTCCTTGAGTGATTCGGCTGCGTCCTGGGCCTGCGGTTTAAGGCTCTCGGTCATGTCCTGAGCCACGCCCTTGACCTCATCGACCAGCGGTTCTGCCCCGTCTTTCACGGTGGTGGCCGCGTTCTTCTCAGCGTCGCTGGCCGGTAGCAGGGACCCGAGAAGCCATCCGGCGCCCAGGGCGATCAGGCCCGCGGCGAGCGGATTGCCGCGAGTGCGGTTCTTGATCTGGGTGGGCGCTTGCTTGGCAGCGTGCCCAGCCTCCGAGGCCAGAACCGAAGCCTGGTCCCGCGCCTGGGCCGCGGTGTCCTGGCCCGAGGAGGAGGTGTGGTCCACGGCGCCCATCACAGACTCCCGGATGCTGCTGAACCGGTCTTTGACCTTGTCGGTCTGACGGCTGGCGGCCTTGGCGGGGTTTACTTTCTCGGCCAGTGCGTCCACATCGTGGCCCAGATCGGCGCGGGTGCGCTCGATGTCGGCCCGAATCTCCTCGGGGGTACTCATGGCGTCTCCTTGCTGGGGTTGAGGGTGGGCGGTATCTCTTGCATGGTCCGTTGGGTCTGGGGCAACCCCTTGACCTTGGTCATTCGCGCCCTGCCCAGCACCGCGAGCACGGCAGCGATAACGGCCCAACACAGGGCCACGATCAGGGCGGCCCACCCCAGGTCCATGACGTTGCCCAGCGCCCACGCCAGAGCTAGGGAGAGAAACATCAGGACGAAGAACCCGCCAAGTGCTGCCCCGGCGAGCATCCCCACCCCGGCGCCGGCCTGTTTAGCGGATTGGGTGGCTTCGGCTTTGGCGAGCTCGATTTCTTTGCGGACCAGGCTGGAGAGGTTGTCGGCGAAGCTGGAGAACATCTCCCCCAGCGACTCGCTGCGGGCCCGCTGCTCGGCTTCGGGTTCGGGAACTGGCGAGGACCCGGTCATCAACGGCCACCCGGATCAATGGTGTCGGCGCCGCTGGGGCCCTGCCCGAACAGCGGAGTGCTGAGCGGATCGATGGCAGGGACGGGGTCCACGCGCTCGGGAAAGTCGAACGTGGGATCGGCCGGGGCCGGCATTGGATGCGCAGGGGTCGGGACATCCGGTGAGGTGGCGGCCGCGGGAGCATCGTCACTGTCGGCCAGCCCCCGGGTCAGGCGCCCAGCAACCAGGCCGACACCAGCAGCCACGGCCAGAAAGGTGCCGGGGCGCCGGGCGGCGAAACGGCGCACGCCCGTCAACA
>NZ_BCSL01000080.1:0-5475 GCF_001570845.1 Dietzia papillomatosis NBRC 105045
CCGAGACGTTCCAGTCGATTTTCCCGGCGGCGTCAGCTTCGGCCAGGATCACGTGCAGGATCCGGTCCCAGGTGCCGTCCCGTGCGTAGCGGGCGTGACGCTTCCACACCGTCTGCCACGGACCGAACTCATCCCGCGGCAGATCCCGCCACGGAATGCCTGCTCGATAGCGGTAAGCGATCCCCTCGACGATCTTGCGATTGTCTCGAAACGGATGCCCCTGCCGCCCTGCATTTGAGGGCAACAGGGGCTCGATCCGCTCCCACTGCTCATCTGTGAACTGGCGAAACCGTGACCTTGTTTGCCCCATACGGCCACGGTCTCGCGGCGCACCGTTCAGCTTCGGGCGCCACGCCCTAGATTCACTACATGGCAGCCGTCGACATCTTCTCCGCCCTGGAACACCTTGCAGCCACCAGTCGTCTTGTCATCGACCGCCCCAGGGGAACACCACACCCTCGCTACGGCGAGGCGATCTATCCGCTGGACTACGGATATCTAGACGGCACCAGCAGTGGCGACGGTGACGGCATCGACGTGTTCGTGGGGTCGCTGATGCCACGCAGGGTCACTGCGGTCTTGATGACAGTAGATCCTGGCAAGCGAGACCTCGAAGTCAAGGTTCTTCTCGGCTGCACAGCAGCGGAATCAGAAACTGTACGCCACTTCGTCCAACGAGAGCTGGGCTTGGGTTGCCACCTCGTAATGAGCTAGATAGCTCACGTCACGGCGGTCGCCACTCACCTATGGGAGACACGCCCTAGCCGACATGCCCTGTGAGGAAGGCACGGCTCCATCTAGGCGAACCTCCAGAAAACAGGCGCCGAGTTACGCATCCGTACCAGAGGAAGACGCTCGTGGGTCCGCGAAACACCCTCGATGCTACTTATTCCTTAATGGGCAAACCGCGATCAATTCCCGCAGAATCTAGGACAGTACGTGTTGAAATCAAGGTATAAAGACTTCCGTCCGCTAACATGCCCCACTCACGGTCCATTCTCTTCCCTTCAATCTGACGCAGAAGCAGTTCCCCATCCCTCCCGAGCTCGCTGTGATCACACCTACTATGCTGATCGACATACAGTTCCGCATGACTATTGGGGCGGTAAACAACGGCACCACACGCTAAGTCGAGGTGCTTCAGCTCCTCCGGTCCATCCTGCCAACGGTAGACATTTCCGCGGAAACCGGAAAGCTGGGGCAACGGTTGGAGCGAAGTTCTCTCAGCGGCAAATTCTGTCACGGCCCTAGTACCGTCTGGCAACACGTCGACCATCCAGTCAAACGGCTCCGCAAGCACCACTCCTGGGACCACCAGCGGTATTCGTTGACTTAGTCTTGTTTGGAGCGACAGCTTTTCCTCTACATCGATGGGCAGAGTCTGCACAATCGCAGCTACGCGTTGGCCGTCTCGTCGATCCAAGAGGCCAACGAGGTCGAGTCCAGCAGTCCGTGCATCATGGGTTCCAACGGCCAACATTACGAATGTAGTAGTTCCCGCCCTTCCACTCGTGGGGACCGCCACCGAGCTAGGAGAAAAGTCCTTGGTCGGTAACCTCAACTGCGACTGCGGGAATTGTAAAGTGAGCAAGACTCGCCAGCCTGGCAGGACTTCGACTTTGGTCCCGCTCCACCTTTCTATCGCGCCTCGGTCACCGGGCCTGAGCTTGTCACGTACAGACTTACTAAATCCGAATTGCGAGTAACCATCTGAGTGCAAGCTGAACTTGAAATGGTCGGCGTGATTTCTAGGAGTTGCATACAGCTCATTCGAAACTGTGTTGCCCGTTCCCGTCCACACCCGCCACTCAGCTGAGCACCTACCATCAGGAGCCTGCACATAGAAGCGCAACACTGAGTTCTTTCCTCGCGCCATAGCTTCCATCTTACCGAAATAGCAACCATGACGTCGGCGGAACAGCGGGCGAAGGGACCAATGGGAACAGAACTGCGTCGACCGCGACGCCGGCCTGCAAGCCTCTCGCACATGAAAGCACGGAGGCAACAACCGGCCAGGCCATTGCGTCTATCGCGGCTTGGGCATCCCCGCGATAGGGCTCCGGGCAGGTTCACCTCTCCGTAGAAACAGGCACGCACGGGGACACGCGTGCCCACCCTCGCAGTCGTTTTAGATCGGCGGCTCATTATCGTCATCGTCCGCAGGTTCGATGCCTGTCCAACTTGCCAACAAATAGGCAATGTAGAGCGCACTTTCGATACCTGCGATCAAGCTCTCAACCCGTACGCGCTCTTCTTCGGTCCCCTTGTCCGCGTGCTTGATCCTTTGGAGCACCGTCCGTGCGGCGACGATAGCATTTGCGATAGCTAGGTGTAGCGGGGAGGGAATGAGTGAGGAGTCTTTAGCCACCTCGCCAGGCGCTGCCCCATAGACAAAGCAAACTGCTTCACCGCGCTTAGTTGGCAGAGTTTTCTCGTCGCGGGTGTATAGGTATTCCTTGGGCTTCGACGTGTTGTCCTGAATCCACTGGGCTGCATCGTTGCTATCAATATATTCGCGCAGAACTCGATCGACAAGCTCAACTAAAGAATGCGCAGCTTGCGATATGCCGTCCTCACTAGAATGCAAGGTCGTGCGCGCTCCTCGAACTTTGCGAAGGTAAACTTCGCTGGCTTCTTTTAGTCTCTGATGCGTCTGACGAGTGACCATTCCCCTTGCCTCACCTACAAGCAACTCGAGCTCTCGTGAACGAGAGCCGATGTTGCCGACCTTATTGTCGATAATCTCTCGCGGGATGAAGCGGCCAGCCATTGTTTCCACAAAGGAGTCGAATCTTGAGGCGAGTTCGATGAGCCGGACGCTCCGGAGTTCTTCGGGCAGCTTGTATTTCAGTTCGGGAACCTGCGCAAAATCGGACACATCTGCCCAGGCCTGAGCGACGGGCAGTCCAGCCCGGACCACAGCGCGCGCGGCCCAGGCGACAACCGCGCCATCCTCGCGAAGCGCCCTGGTGAGAGAGTCGAAACGAGATCCCCCTAACAGTCGTCGGGCAAAAACTACGTAGCCTCCGTTTCGCAGTTTTGAATGCCACTGTCTCCCGAACTCGACTACCGCCTGCTGGAACTCCCTCTCGCTCTCCCCGCCGTCTAAGATGAGGTAATCATCCAGAAAACTCGCTAGGGGCGCCCAGTCGAAACCGTCGAATAGTCTCTCCAGTTCAGCGGAAATTGAGCCCATCCACGATGAGTAGCTTTCGGCGTCTCGAGTGATCTCAGTTAGCCGCACAATCGCCTCAGCTACTATCGGCGCCCAAGGGGGTATGCCCAGAGACTCGAACTCTCGGGGAGAAAGTTTGCCGAGTTCCCGGGCGAGTGCCGACTTAGGTACCCCAGCTGGAGAGTGCACCTTCTTGACCACCTGATCTAACGGGAGCTCTCTGACGGAGCCGCAATCCTATAACTTCTCGAGGTGAGCGATCAGAGACTTAGCGCATCTATCTCGGTCGGATGGTCGCCCGGCGACGGTTCGGCCCATTGGTTCCGATTCTACTCTTCGACACAGACACTCCCATCATTTTCGTCGAGCGTCGTGCCTTCGGCCTCCCGCAGATCGGGGCGCAACCTCTCTGCGGCTGCTGGGCGGACAGTCAACACTCTGAGGGCCGAGTTGGGCACCGATCTCGGCACCGTAAAGCGTGTGGCAGTCCAGCTTGGCGATGGTGCCGAGTCCGTGCGGTCCTGGGTGCGTCAAGGTGACGTAGACGAAGATTACGTGGCGGGGTCAGCACGCGCGGGTCGGCGAGGATTAAGACTGTCGAGCTGGCGAGTCGTGAGCTCAAGCGGGCAGACGAGACTCTTGTCAAGAGTGCATCGAATGTCGTCGGCGCGGAGCGACGGGGTGGTTTTTAGCCCGTCATTACTGGACTACATTTCGACCGTTGTCAACAGCGGCGGCCGTATCCCCCGCAGCCCCCAACGGAGGTGACGTATCAGAAGAACCTCTACAGTTTGCCCGATGCCGGAAGCACTATGGACTTACCCCTGAGATGACGCGGGCCAGTCCGTACTGCGTCATATCTCTCCACGCTGTCGCTGCGTCTCAGTTCCATCGACCAGCTCGAAGTCACCCTGCCCCACCCCGCAGCATGGATCGCGATATCGCCTACTCGAACCTAAGAAGAGACATGTAATAATTATTTAAACGGAGTGGGTGACAGAATCACGTTCTCGGCCGCGGAGTGGTATCCGTACGAATGCAGTAAACTCTTTACTGCGAGGTGGTTCTCATTTTGGCTTGGGCCGGGGCCCACGTAAACACCAACTACGGACTCAGGCGGAAGGTCCCATGTTACGTAAGGCACTAGCTGCGTTGCCCTGCTTCGATAATTTGCCCCGTCGGAACCACGCCTTATTATTCGCCATTCGGCCTCCTCGCCGAAACCCTCATGCTTGAACTGGGCAGCAAACACGGCCAACTCACGCAAGTACTGATCCAACAGCTGCTCGCTAGGCCTGGGGGCCTGAGACCTGTCTAGTACAAATCTACGTAACCATAAGCTAGCAAGGTTCATTATATCGGACGAGTCTCGCAAGGTACCGCTGTATTTTACCTGCTTCAGCTTCGCTTCGGCTTCTTCTGGCATGCAGGCGACATCAATCCCGATGGCAAATCCATTAAGCCCTCCACAATAGCCTCGCCACTGACTTAGCAGGTCGGGGTTCTCCGAAAATGATGTAACGTAGCAGTGGATATGTCGAGGATATTCTCGGATCTCTACTCGGTCGATAACCTCACAGAACTTTCTGAGAAATTCCGCCTTCTCTTTAGGCGTCGAGGTAGAGCGCGGTCCATCCTGAGCCGAATCGGCCTCCGCGGCAGCGATGGCAGGCGCGATCAGTTCATCCCGCAAAATAGTTAGTCCATGAATTAGTTCCCGACTATCATTCAGGTATTCTACGGCTGTCGCCCGAAACTCAGGACGGCAGTCAAGAGTGCCCACTACATCTCGTGGTCGCACCACTGAATTGCCTCCCAGTATGCCGATGACTCCTGCAGCATCTGTATAGTGCCAGACTGTTTCTGGTTGGGCCACTCCTCTATCCTTTCAGCAGCAATAACTCGCAACCTTAGCCACCAGGCAGCTTTTTAGGGTCGCCGTCAAACCTATACTGATGGCCCTGGCTTCGTCGGAGGGGTTTGCTATTACAGGCGTCCTGTGTCGGAACAGAAGATGCATCGTGTGGTGGCCAGGATTCAATGGCCGCTGCCTTCCGACGGGGACGACAGCTAAAACTCGGAAGCTCCGCGTGCGGACTACGCTCCCCACTCGTCCCGGCTGTCTGCCCGGTGCCGGCCAACAGATTCGTAGCAGAACGCGGAAGAGCGTCTTGCCGTCAGCTCTTCTAGCCGAATGTCGAGTCGGGCCCGTAAGAGCTCCAGCCGCCGAGGTGCGGCTTGAGGTCTTCCGGCTTCGGGTCAGGGATCGGCGGCATCGCCAAAGCTTTCGTCAGCGGATT
>NZ_BCSL01000081.1:0-5300 GCF_001570845.1 Dietzia papillomatosis NBRC 105045
ATAACGCACCCGACCCAGCCGGAACTACACGTCTCTATCGACCTGGCAAGTGCCGGTGGACAGCCGAATATGTCGGTGCTGCACCCACACCGGAAGGGGGTTGGGCAGTGTGTGCCAGCGGGCCGCTGTGGAAAAGGGGCGACCGAGGGCGCACCGAGCGACGACCTCGTTCGTCAATTCGCGCTGAGCGACTGCACCCGTACCTGCCACTGAGTCGGCTCGGGCATCGTTGCGGCCAGTGCGCCGTGGAGGGCATGTTGGATGTCGCGCACGGTCTGGCGGATGGGCCGGGAGCGGTTGAGGCTGACTTCCACGGTGACGGTGCGCGCGTTGTGGTCGACGTGCAGCCCGAAGTGTGTGGCATGCGGTTCGGTTCGTCGGATGCGTGCTTCCAGGGCCCGCAGGCTGGTGCCGATTCCGGGTTCGATCCCTGCGACTCCGGGGATGGCCACCACCAACGCGATCAGTTGAGCGGCTGTGGGTTCACTGGGCATGGAGATCCTCGATGTGAACGTCGACCGGGATGGCGGGCAGGTCGAGTTCGCGGGCGCACGCTCCGCGCACCGCGGTGCGGACTTTCTCCGCCAGACCGGGCAGATCCGGGGTGGTCTCGACCGCAGAGATGCGGCACACGACGCGCCGGGGAAGGCCCCGAGAGTTCCAGCCATCGCTCGTGCTGTAGTCGATGGCGGTTCGCAGGCTCACCACGCCGTCGATGTCGTCGATGGTCTCGCGGATCAGGGTGCGTAGCGCGAGTTCGGTCAGGGTGTAGGGGCCGATGTCGGTGGGCGGCATGTCCACGCGGGCGCCGTGGCGGGCATCGGCCCGCACCGCTTCCGACAGCGCCGAGCGTGCACGCCGGGACAGTTGCACCGAATCGTCGCCCCGGAGTTCGAGCTCGTCCCAGTCACGGTGCAGCGCAGCGATGTGATCGAGGTAGTCGCGGGTGTCCTGGTCGTCGTGGGGGTCACCGGGCCGGGAGGGTCCGTCCATGGTGTTCACCGCCATTCCTTCATGTAGTCGATCACGTGCGTGCGGGCGCGGGCGATGCGGCCTCGTGCGGTGGACTCGGTGACATCGAGGGCGGCGGCGACCTGCCGGTAGGACATTCCGTCGATCTCCCGCAATGTCCAGCAGGCCCGCAGGTCCGGGTCCATGGTCGCCAACACCTGGGCCAATGCGTGCATCTGCGCGTTGACCTCACTGGCGTGGGCGGGGTCGGCGCGGGGGCGCGGGTCGCGGTGGCGGTGCAGGTCCTCGGGCCGGTGGGCGTCGGTGGCGCGGCGGGCACGGCGCCGAGCGATGTCGGTGGCCCGGCGCGTACAGATCTGGGCAAGCCAGGCGCGCACCGCGTCCGGGTCCTCCAACAGGTGCAGGCGCTTCCACCCGGTCAGCAGTGTCTCTTGGACCACGTCCTCACTGTCCTGGCGGTCGCCCAACACCAGGTAGGCGATCCGAAACAACCGGCCCTGATGCCGATCGATCAGCACGTCGAAGGCGTCCGGGTCGCCGTCCTGCGCGCGCAATACCAGGGCGCGGTCGGAAAGCTCGGCCGGCCGCCGGGTCAGGGGGCTCATCCGGCGCCGGAGATCAGGTGGCCGTCGGCGGCGTCTTGGCGCACTGCCACGCGGTCGGATCGAGATGATGATCGCGGGGTGTGCAGCCGAACGAGCAGGTCCACGGACCGTGGGGCGGTGCCCAGTGCGGTGGCCAGGTCCGCGGCGAGCACCCGGCGGGCCTCCTCGACGGCCCACTCGACCTGCGCGTCCTGGGCCACCGTCACCTCGGCGAAGACCCGCAGGCTGGTCGTGGAGCCCGACACCCGCACCGATGCCTCCTTGACGCCGGGCACGCTCTCGACCCGCTCGACGAGCGCACGCTCGAGGACTTGCGGCTCCACGGTGGCCAGCACCGTGCCGTCGTCGCCGGGAAGACGCAGGGTCGTGTGCGCGGGGGCGGTGGGGATCTGCGCGGCCAGCAATCCCAGACCCGAAAGTACCGCCAGGATCGAGGCGGCGGTGGCGGCCGGCAGCGCCCATCCGCGGTGGTCCTGCACCAGCGTGGAGACCGTCGAGTCGGCGGGCGGCATCAGTCCGGCGAGCGGCGTGTCCGCCGGCACCAGGGCGAAAGACACCGCGATCAGCCACGCCGCGGCGGCCAGGATCAGCAGTGCCGCCACCGTCAGCGCGACGCGGTTACGGGTTCCAGACAAGCTACGCATGGGTGTAATCCCTTCAGCTTCTGCGGTCGGTGCGCACGCGGGGGCGCAACGGGTCGGCCGGTCGCAGTTCGCACAGCGCGTGGTCCACGGCGTCCTTCGCTCCCCGGGTCACCGGGGCCGGGTCATCGACCACGGTCTTCACGGCCACGTCGATCCGGCGCGGGCGGACCGACACGCGGGTGCTGTGCACGCCGTCGACGTTCTCAGTACGCCGCTCGATACGGCGGGCCAGGTCGCGGTGGGAAATGGCGGTCTCGCCGGGGATGTCGTCGTCCAGCACCCGGACGCGGGAGGGGCGACCCGGCACCAGCGCGGCCAGCAGGAGGGCGAGCCCGACCAGCGCCAGCACCACCGCGACCACGCGCATCGCGGTCGAGTCGAGGCCGGTCTCGGCAACCGAGGCCACCGTCGAAGAGGCCGCTAAGGGCCACGTGTCGTTGATCAGGTAACTACCCAGCAGCCAGATCCCCAGTCCTCCCAGGACCACAAGCGCCACGGCGAGCAGCCCCACCGGGATCGCGCGCGGCGGGCGCCTGATCAACGTACTGCGACGTGGTCGTGCACTCATCGCAGTGCTCCTCTCGTCGCGGCGGCGGGGTTGAGCCACGAGATGGCGATATCCAACCGGCCCACCTCCACTCCCGTCAGCTCGTGCACCCGGTAGCGCACGTGCTGGCGCAGGCTCCGGCAGGTGGCGGTCAGGTCCACGGGGAACGCCACGCCCACATCGAGCCTGAGCACGGCGACCGTTCCATAGAGGTCGCACGTGGCTGACGGGCGCGAGTCAAAATCGCGACGGGCGCCCACCCCGAGCAGTCCTCCCGCCGCCCCGCCGACGCCGGTGCACTCGGAAGCGACCTGCTCGGCGATGCGGCCCACCACCGACGCCGGGATGGTGGTGAGCCCCCGCTGCTCGGCCGGTGCCGACGACTGCCCCGGTGATACGGACAGGCCGTCCACGCTCGGATCGGCGGCGGGCCGCTGATCGGCGCGATCAGTGTGCGCGGCGGTCACGACTCACCTCCCCCAGCGGTCGGTCAGGCCCTTGATCTCGACGCGCCCCTCCATGGCCAGCCCCACGGCCACACCGATCACGCCGAAAAGCAACACGACCAGGAACTGGCCGATCGAGCCGAACGCGGCAACAGCGCCGAGGAACAACCCCACCAGAAGTGTGAGATGGGTGGTCTTCATGAGAACTCCTCGCTCAGGGGTGCGGAGGCGGGCCGGGGTGACCCGCCCCCGCGGCGTGGCGGTGGTCGATGGGTCAGCGCAGTTCGCCGCTGCGGTTGCTCTCCGAGCTGGCGCGGCCGTTGTCGTCGTCCTGAGGCAGGTGCACGTCAGCGACGTTGACGTTGACCTCGACCACCTCCAGCCCGGTGGTGCCCTCAACCTGCTCGATGATGTTGCGGCGAATCGCGTTGCCGACCTCCACGATCGAGGCGCCGTACTCCACCACCACCGTCACATCGATCGCCGTCTGGGTTTCACCCTTCTCGACACTGATGCCGCCAGTGACGTTGGTCTGCGCGTTGGGGATCCGGTCGGTCACCGCCGAGAACGCGCGACGCGTGGCACTGCCCATGTCATAGACCCCCGGAACCTCCCGCGCGGCCATCCCGGCGATCTTGGCCACCACGGCATCATCCAGCGTGGTCACCCCCCGATCGGTTTGCAGCGGCCCACGCGCGACCTGCTTGCCCGACGCCTTCTCCTGCGCCTGCTGCGCGGCGGCTTGGGCTGCCTCCTGCTCGCGGGACTGCTCACGACCGGTCTTGGGAACTGCGTTCGACATAATTCCTCCTCACGCCAAGACCCGACACCGGGCCCTTGTGATGAACACCTACACAACAAAGACGTCACCACCCGCCCGAACGTCACGCCCTGACCCAAACTTTTTCTTTCCTCAGGCCACGTGGTGGTGTCAGTGGCCCGCCATTAGCGGATGCGGGCGCCAGCACAGCGGGCCTAGATTTGCCCCATGTCGGATTCCCCGCAGACGGTCCCGCAGGTCACACTCAACGACGGACGAGCCCTTGCCCAGCTCGGTTTCGGCACCTTCAAGATTGCCCCTGCCAGTACGGTCAGGGCTGTGTCGTCGGCGCTGGAGGCCGGTTACCGGCACTTCGATACCGCGCAGATGTACGGCAACGAACAAGAAGTCGGGCGCGCGATCGCCGCGTCGGAACTGCCCCGCGAACAGATGTGGGTCACGACAAAACTCGGCAACGACGTGCACGAACGTACTTCCGCGCGACGTGCGACAGAACGTTCACTCGCTCACCTAGGGGGGCGAATCGATCTGTATCTGGTGCACTGGCCGCTGGCGATGTACGACGATGTGGCGCGCGTGTGGGAAGTCATGGAAGAGCTCAAAACCGATTACCCCATCGGTTCGATCGGGGTGTCCAATTTCACCGCAACGCACCTGGACCGATTGGCCGAGGCGGGACTGTCCACTCCGGCGGTCAATCAGATCGAATCCAATCCCTACTTCGTCAACGAGCACCTGCACGATGTCTGCACCGAGCACGGCGTCGCGGTTCAGGCATGCAGCCCGCTTGCCCAGGGCGCTGTAATAGGCGATCCCCAACTTCATGCGCTGGCCGACCAGATCGACCGGACGGTGGCACAAGTAGTGCTGCGCTGGGGCCTACAGCGAGGCGACATCGTGGTGACGAAGACCGAAACACCCCAACGCATGACCGACAATCTCACCGTGTTCGACTTCGAACTCACCGAGGAGCAGATGGCCTCAATCTCCGCGTTGCACAACGGCACACGATCAGGCCCGGACCCCGATAACTTCGACCGATTGAACTAACCTTCACGGCCAACGAGCCCGGTCTTGCACTGCTAGCGCAGAAACACACTGAGGCGACAACCCCGCATCGAGCCAAAGATGTGCACCACCTTGCTCCGCCCGCGACACTGCCAACTCAGGCGACCAGCTCAACTTCTCCACCGAGGTCGGCGCGCAGCGAGTGCAGACCCCGAGCCGGCCTCAGTCGACCTGCAGGGTCAGTCGACCGGCGGGCTGGACGCCTGCGCCCAGAAGCGTTTGGGGATCCGCCCCGCG
>NZ_BCSL01000082.1:0-5023 GCF_001570845.1 Dietzia papillomatosis NBRC 105045
CGCAGCACCTTGAGCTGGAACGGGTAGTTGATCGTCCGGCCCTTGAGCGCACGGAGGGTGCCGATGACGTGGCCGATGATCTGCGCGAGGAACGACACCGCCAGGAGGATGAGACCGAGCGGGATACCGATCACCGTGATGATGCAGATCCAGCCCACGATGCTCATGAGCCACAGGCCGAGGTTGAAGTTGAACGAGCCGGCCGCGGCCTGGCGGACGAACGGGCTGCGGTCCTTGTAGATCAGCCACATCACGAGCGGACCGACGAATGACAGCCACCCGGCCGACAGCGCCATCGCGATGAGGCTCGACGCGTGGGCCAGGGCCGCGGGCGTGCGGTCGTCGGGCGCGGCCACGGGCGGCTGGCCATACCGCGGATCGCCGTACCGGGGGTCGCCGTGCTGGGAGAAACCGGGCTGCTGGGTCATGACCCCAGTCTCCTCGTGAAGCGGCGCCCGCGCATCGGGGATCTCCCCGGTTCCCGCGACGAGCCAGGTTTCACGCACTTGTCATATGCCGCGCCTACTGTGGCGGACATGGCCGACACCACCCAGTCCGACCAGCGTCCGACCGACCAGCGTCCGACCGAGCCGCCGAGCGCAGACCAGCCCGGCGTCGATCAGCCGGCACCCGACGGCGTCGATCCGCTCGAGGACGCCGTCCGCCCCCTGCGCGACGACGTCCGGTTCCTCGGCGCCCTGCTCGGGGACACCGTGCGCGAGCAGGCCGGCCAGCGGATATTCGACCTGGTGGAGACCGCGCGGCGCACCGCGTTCGCCGTCCGCCGCTCGGAGGCCGACCGCGACGAGGTCGCCGCCCTGTTCACCGACGTGCCCGCCGCCGACGTCATTCCTGTGATCAGGGCGTTCTCCCTATTCGCGCTTCTGGCCAACGTGGCCGAGGACCTCCACCAGGAGCGGCGTCGCCGCATCCACACGGCCGCCGGTTCGCCGCCGCCCGACGGGGATCTCGAGGCCACCTGGGCTCGCCTCGCGAAGACCGAGCCGGACGCCGACAAACTCGAGACTGTCCGGACCACCGCCCGGGTGGTTCCCGTCCTCACCGCACACCCCACCGAGACGCGCCGCCGGTCGGTCTTCGAGATCACCCGCCGCGTGCTCGACCTCATGCGCCGCCGCGACGCGCTGCGGACCGGGCCACAGGACCGCGTCACCGACGCCGAGCTCGCCGAGGTCGAGACCGACATCCGCCGCCAGGTGCTCACCCTGTGGCAGACCGCGATCATCCGCAGCCAGCGCCCCCGCATCGAGGACGAGGTCCTGGGCGGCCTGCAGTATCACGAGGCCACGCTCATGGACGTGATCCCGCCGCTCAACGCCGAGATCGCCGAGCGCCTGGGCGGCGGAGACCGGCCCGTCGTCCGCCCCGGCTCCTGGATCGGCGGCGACCGTGACGGCAACCCGTACGTCACCGGCGACGTCGTCCGATTCGCCACCGAACAGGCCGCCGCGCTGCTGCACCAGCACTACGCCCACCAACTGCGGATGCTCGAGCGCGAACTGCCCCTGTCGCGGCGTGTCGTGGGCGTGCCCACCGAGCTGCGCGACCTCGCGGACTCCCTCGGGGAGGAGGAGGGCGAGCTCAGCGCCGCGCGGAAGGACGTGCCCTTCCGCCGCGCCGTGAGAGTGGTCCGACGCCGCCTCGCCGCGCGGGGGACCACCTCGTCGTCGCCCCGGGCGGGGGGACACGGCGGCGGTGACGACGACGAGGTCGCCACCGCCGAGCCGTACGCCTCCCCCGGTGAGATGCTCGCCGATCTGGAGGTCATCGACGCGGCTCTCGGGGAGTGCGGGGCCGAGATGCTTCGGGCGCCGAGATTGCGTGACCTGCGGTGGGCGGTGCGCACGTTCGGATTCCACCTGCAGGCCCTGGACATGCGGCAGAACTCGGAATCGCACGAGGAGGTGCTCACCGAACTGTTCGCGAAGGCCGGCGTGAGCGAGGACTACTCGGCGCTCGACGAGAACGCGCGCGTGGAGCTGCTGCTGCGCGAGCTCTCGCACGACCGGCCGCTGCTCGGCCCGCGCGCGGAGCTCTCCGAGCTGGCGGAGAAGGAACTCGGGGTGCTGCGGGCGGCCGCCGCGGCCGTGGACCTGCTGGGCGCGGACGTGGTGCCGCACTACATCGTGTCGATGTGCGGGTCCGTGTCCGACCTGCTCGAACCGGCCGTGCTCCTGCGCGAGGTGGGACTGTTCTCCGGCGACCCGGCCGAGCCGCGGTCGAGCGTGCGGCTCATCCCGCTGCTGGAGACGATCGACGACCTCGCCGCCGGGCCGGGCATCCTCGACGCGGCCCTGGCGATCCCGCAGTTCCGCGCGCTCATCCGCGCACAGGGGGACGTGCTCGAAGTGATGCTCGGCTACTCGGACTCCAACAAGGACGGCGGCTACCTGGCCGCGAACTGGGCGCTATACCAGGCCGAACGCGACCTCGTGGAGGCCGCCGACCGCGCCGGCGTGCACCTGCGGTACTTCCACGGTCGCGGTGGCGCGGTCGGCCGCGGGGGCGGCAACTCCTACGAGGCGATCCTCGCCCAGCCGCCGGGCGCCGTGCAGGGCGCGCTGCGGATCACCGAGCAGGGCGAGGTCATCTCCGCCAAGTACTCCGAGCCGCGGCGGGCGCGGCGCAACCTCGAGGCGCTGGTCGCGGCGACGCTCGAGGCGTCCCTGCTCGACGTCGAGGGCCTCGGCGACCGCGCTGAGGAGGCCTACGGCGTGATGGCCGAGCTCGCCACGCTCGGCCGGGAGGCGTACGGGTCGCTCGTGCACTCCGACCCGGGGTTCATCGAGTACTTCACCACCTCCACGCCGGTCGCGGAGATCGGCGAGCTCAACATCGGCTCGCGGCCGTCCTCGCGGAAGCAGACGTCGTCGGTCGAGGACCTGCGGGCGATCCCGTGGGTGCTGTCGTGGTCGCAGTCGCGGGTCATGCTGCCCGGCTGGTTCGGCGTGGGCACCGCGCTGCGGACGTGGATCCACGAGCGCGGCGAGGACGCGGCCGACGAGCGCCTGGCCACGCTGCGGCGGCTGTACGACGACTGGCCGTTCCTGCGCACGACACTGTCCAATATGGCGCAGGTGATGGCCAAGGCGGACATGGGGCTAGCTGGCCGCTACGCCGAACTCGTGCCCGACGCGGAGGTGGGTCGGCGGATCCACGGGGTGATCGCCGACGAGTTCGAGCTCACCCGCGAGATGCTGCTGGCGATCACCGGGCAGGAGACGCTCCTCGACGACAACCCGGCGCTCGCCCGCTCGGTCCGCAACCGCTTCCCCTACCTCGAACCGCTCAACGTGCTGCAGGTCGAGCTGCTGCGCCGATACCGCGCGGGCGACGAGGACCCGGCCGTGCGCACCGGTATCCAGCTGACGATGAACGGCCTGGCGACGGCCCTGCGCAACTCGGGTTAGCGGAACTCGGGTTAGCGGAACTCGGACTAGTAGAGCCGGCAGCTAGCGGAGGCGGCGGGCCGTGACCGGGATGAGCAGGGCGCACACCACCGCGAGCCCCGCGATCCACGGGCCCGGCCCGCCGAAGCGGGACAGCTCGGCGAGGAAGTACGGCGTGCCCATGCCGAGGTACGCCAGAACGTAGAACACGGCGACGAGACCGGCGTGGTCGCGGGGACCCGACTGGAGCTCCACCTCGACCAGACCCGCCACGAGCAGGGTGCCGTAGCCGATGCCCAGCAGGACCGCGACGGGCACGAGCCACAGCGCCCGGCCGGGCAGGTCCGGGGAGGCCACCAGGATCGCGCCGGCCGCCATGCCCGCGCACGCCGACGCGAGGCCGGCGATCGGCGGCCGGGACGGCACGGAGTTCGCGGCGAGGCGTCGGATGGCCGGCTGGATGAGCACGCCCGAGCCGAGGGTCACGCCCACCATGACGCCCGCGTACAGGGTGGGCCGGCCGCCGGCGTCGCCGCCGAGGAGGTCGGCGAGCACCGCGAACGACATGCTCGCGCAGCCGAACACGAGCGGGGCCCACGGCGCGACCCCCAGCAGGAACCTGCGCGAGACGGCGGTGGCGGGGATGAGCGGCGTCGACTCGGTGCCGCCGCGTGGCACGTAGGGGTCGGCGGCGTTCCAGGCCGCGACCAGCGCGACCGTGCCCAGGACGAGGTGCGGCAGATACGCCGAGAGCAGCGGCGCGGGGGCGAACTCGCCCACCACCCCGGCCGCGAGGCCGCTGAGCCCGAACCCGCCGGTCAGGGCGATCGCCGCGCGGCGGGCACCTGTGCCGGGCGGGGCGCCGGCGGACAGTTCACGCACCCACGCGCTGCCGGCGCCGAACGCCGCACCCGACGCGAGGCCGGCGAGGAACCGGCCGAGGTACAGCCACAGCTCATGCTGCGGGCCGAGGAGCATGGCCACGGTCGCGAGCAGCGAGAGCACCAGGACGGGCCGCATGAGGACGCGGCGGCCGTTGCGGTCCGACCACCGGCCGGCGACGAGCAGCGTGGGCAGCAGGCCGACGATGTAGACGCTGAAGACCGCGGTGACGCCGGACTGCGAGAGCCCCTGCTCGGCGCGGTAGAGGTGCAGCAGCGGCGCGAACTGGTTGGCACCCCAGCCCACCGCGAACACCGCGAGGGCGGCGGGCACCCAGCTGCGGCGGTCGACCGGAGAATCCATGAGCAGCAACCTAACCCGCGGGTCTCAGACGAGCGCGGCGATGACGAACGCCACCCCCACCGCCACGAACAGCGCGCTGGCCACGAGGTCGACCCACGGCAGCAGCCGCCCGACCCGCTCGTTGACCGCCCGGTGCGAGGCGACCACTGCGAGCCCGGCGAACCACGCGAGCGCCACCGCGAGCATCCCCGCCACGAGCGCCACCGACCACGCCACCGAGACCTCGTCGCGCAGGAACGGCGTGAGCACGGCGCCGAAGAACACCAGGGCCTTGGGATTGGCGAGGTTCGTGGCCAGGCCGCGCGCGACGTCGCGCCGCACCAGATCCGCTACTCCGAGTCGGGATCCGCTACTCCTGTCGCGGTAGC
>NZ_BCSL01000083.1:0-4409 GCF_001570845.1 Dietzia papillomatosis NBRC 105045
CACGATGGTCTGTCTGAAATTGTGGTGGTGGCTGGGGCCTGCTTAAGCGGCGGCGGTCGAGGAGGGTGATCCGAACGTGGCTGGCATCGCTTGACGACTGAGCTCCGGTTGACCGCATGATCTCCACCATCCTCAGCCAGCTCAGCACCGGATCGAGTCTGTACGAGTCCGGTTCGGCAGTCGCGGACACGGGTTACGACGTGGCCAGCTCTCTTTTCGGGGGTGCCGCACGCTTGTCGAGATCGGCAGCGGGGTGGTGGGGCGCCGGATCCGCTCGTGACCGCATATCTCAATCCCAGCTGGCCAGTGTCGAACCTCGCGGAGGGGACATGCACCGGGGGTGGGCCAGCGCCCAACCTTCGACCCTGATCCACCGGTCTTGCACCCTGGGGACCCCGCCATCGTCCCGGGCAAATCGGTGCCGCCCCTGCCGGGGAATCAAGACAGTTCTGCGAGGCGCTGCGGGCCTACAACCGCAGCTTTCAGGGCTAACATGAGGCTTTCTCTTCTTCCGGCGACACCATCTCGGGCGCGCGGCCCGAGGCGGCCAAGGACAGGAGACCAGATTGGCGCAGCGATACTGGACCGTGAACGGTCTCGGGGACCATTCCGAGGTCTATTCCGAATCGCAACACACCTGGGTGAAGGCCAGCAAGCAAGTCGTCAGACCAGACGGCCTCGTCGAAGCGACCGGCCTCACCGAAGGTGGCGAGCGCGTCACGCTACGAATGAGGCTAGGGGAAACCTGGCTGGTCTGCTGAAGGCCACTTACCAGGGCGCGCACCCAACCCGATTGCGCATCCGACGACTCGGCCGGAGAGCGCTCTCAGACCCCAGCTTGTCATAGTATTTGGTTACCGGCCGGAATGGCGCCGGCCTGGGGGACCGTCTTCAAGCTTCAAGAGCTGGCGGCGGGCATGCCTTCCTTGAAAGGGACGGCGTTGCTGATCGCCCAACGCATGAGTTCTGTCACTGGCAGGTGTTCATGTTGGCTGCCTCTGGAATCGGCGATGAGGCCCGCGTTTGCTCGTGTCTCATCGCCGGTATCGTCTACTGCCAGGATTCCGCATCCTGGCAAAACGGAGAGCTTCGTGCCGGCACGAGAGCTGACTACTGCCAGAACGTAGGTGTGCTGCGTCGACACCGGTGACTTCAGCGGGTCGGACCTGTCTTGGAGTAGCGCTGGTGGGAACGTCACTTGGAGCGAGTCATCAGCTCGGCCCTTGAGATGTTCAATAATTCGAACAGTAGCTCTGTACTCGGGGTGCGATACGGTGATGATCTCGTTGGAGTCTTCGGCCTTGATTCCCGCACGAAGACTTTCGCTTACCTCGCGGCGGATCGCGACTACTTTCGCAACGAAGACGAAGTCAGCAGCCCCGGCGATCATCCGCGGATCTCCGACGTCCCAGGCCCAGCACACTGGTCCAACGCCGGTAGCTATTCTATGGCGTCTTTTCATTGCACTCCTTAGCCGCTGACGATGCCGCCTCGCTCAGTCCTACGGAATGGGGGGCGAGGTACGCGGCAAGCATCGAGTCCCACTCCTCTTTGGAGATTGCGAGGTAGGCTGCTCCGCAGGTCAGGTGTGTGCCTTCTAAAACGGTGTCGGCCTCGTGTTGCAGGGCTAGTCCTTCGGCCATCCAGCCGAGACGGTCGAAGCCGGGTTGCCACCTAGGTGGTTCGCCCCGCTCCATTGGAAGACCGACGAAGTTCTCGGTGTACTGGAGTTGCCAAGCGTCCAGCTTGTCCCAGATATCTCCGGCTGAGTCCACCACATGGCCACCGTAACGCTCCACGTTGGCTTTGATTGCAGCCGACAATGTCGACAGTTCGGGCGGCATCTGGCCACTGCCGAATGGTTGAAACGGCATGGCCTTCCGGTCGATCACGTCCGTCCTACCATCGAGCTTGCGATACCCTGACCGGTCGGGGACTTCGGCGTCGACCCGATCAATGACAGCCTGGGGAACCGAGTCGAAGAAGGTCGCTTCCACGTAGTAGTAGGGAAGCTCGTTTCTGATGAGATCGGCCAGCCTGAGTCCTTCGAGAGCGGTGTCGACGAACGTTGAATCACCGACTGCCGGTAGACCGCAGCAATTGGTATGCGCACACCGTGTGAACTCTCGCACCCAAGTACGGATCCTCTCGCCGAGGTCGTTGGTGAGGAATAGTGACTCCGAAGTGGGCCACGCTTCCCACGCGTACGGGTCGTCGCCCACCCAGTTGGCGAACGGGCTGTTGCCTCCGAAGAAGGCGTACTCCAGGGTTGTTTCTGATGAGAGCTGGAGCCATGGTGCGGCTCCCGAGAGAATCGATTCGACGATGAAGTTCGCGTCGGCGGCGCGACCAGTGATGCCGTAGTTCATGTACGTACCCCACGCACTCGGGGAACCGATGGACGAAGCCATCGGGCGCGGGGCTACCTTGCCCGGGACAGTACTCGGCCCGCCGGCAGGAGCGCTACTAATGCCAAACACGGCCCGTAGCTCTGTCGCAGTGGAGGCACCGGCTGGCAACCACTCCGCGAGAAGGGCTACTGATCAGATGCCGGGTTCTGAGGTGTCGAGTTTCCAGAGCGGGCTGGGTTATGGGGCACAGATGCGGCCAGTTCACCTGCGCCAGCCCTGGAAGAAGACCCGGCTGCGCATTCCGCACGATCGTTTAGCGACTCGCGGTATGTGCGAAAGTGTCGCGAACAACCTGAATTTCGACAAAGGGCCGCAGGTAGCAGCAGTATCCGCCGTTCCGTCATCGACCTGCGTTCAACGTTCGGCAGTTGGCGAAGCAACGACTCGATGCCCGCCCACGCGCAGGTCACGTGCGGTCCGAAGTCGGACGACGTGTGGGCAACTCGGGGAGTGGTCGAGTTCGCGCGATCGACAACTCAACACCGTTAACTTTACATAAGGTAAGTTATCGGCGCTGTAAATCAGCTGGTAGAGCTGGGTATTGGTAATCGATCAGGCCGCTCGTGGGCCGCGCTGGCAGACCGTCTTGGCCGCCCCAGTGGCGGCGCCTCGCCTGATCAGTTTGCGGCGGTGTACGCCTGCATCACCTCGGCGGGAATGCGCCCGCGGTCGGAGACCTCATGCCCGTTGGAGCGAGCCCATTCGCGAACCCGCTTGGTCTCATCGGCTGAAGTGGTGGATCTGCGGGAGGTCTTGGTCTTACTCCCGGTGGCTCGGCGGCCGCCATTGATGTACGGCTTCATTGCCTCGCGGAAAGTATCAGCGTTAGCCTCGCTGAGGTCTATGGAATAGTCCTTGCCCTCGAACGAAAAAGTGATGGTGTTTGCTTTGTTGCCAAGGTCGGTGCCGTCGAGGTCGTCGATGAATCTCACGTGCAAGTGTTGTGCCATTGATTCTCCCTGATGAGGTCGTTTCTACTACGGCGCCAGTATGCACCACATGTAGTGACCGGGCATCGTCTAGTTATTTTGCATTCGTGAGTCTTGTGGGAAAGAAGTGTGCCCCTCATCGGAGTGGTGTCCTTGGTGGTCACACACGGCATGGCTTTCCGGGCAGACCCAGGCCCGGAGTGCACTTCGGCGGGGCTCCTCGCTGTATTGCATTCGGGGCGTGGCCGGGTATCGTGGGGTATGAGCGCGACACCGTGGGTGTTGGGCGAGTCGCAAGGCCAGGTGCACCTGGGGCAGACCGGGACCCTGGCCTTACGCATGTCAGGAGTTCGTCAGCTGCCGGTGGCTAGTTCCACTTCGTAGAGGCACCGTTCCAGTTTTTTGCGGTAGGTCCCGTTTCCTTGATGGTGGGCGCGGACGGCGCCGGCCACGATGTCGGCGGACCACAGGAGAGGCTCTTGATCGCCCGGCACGTGGGTGACGTGGAAGCGCGTTCCCACCGGGAGCGAGAACCTGGCTCCTTGGACCGTCTTGATGTCGCGCTCGTTGAGTTGGACCGTTCGAGATTCAATCACGAGGTCCGTGACGGAGTAGCTGTGCAGCTCGGTAACCAGGCGGGTCAGGCACATAGCTCGCGCGCGTTCTTGGCGTCTGCGTGGCACCGGCGTGCCCACGGTGACGATATGGAAGCCGTCTAGCGCGGCGACGGTCTGTGCGGCAGTGGTTTGCTGGCGAGCGTCCATCTCATTCCAGTGCAACTTCGAAGACCGGCGTTTCCCTCGGAGCCCTTGCATGCAGGCGCGCACCGCCTCATGGGTAGCTTCGTCAAACACCGCAGCTGCAAGGACATAGAATCCGCCGTGGTCAGCCTCGTGGAATGACTCATCCGCAAAGGCCACCCGCGCAGCGTCGTTGAACATCGCGGTCAGCCTATAAGGCGTCGCCGACACCCCACACTCGCGCTCATCCCCTGCGCTACGTGCTTATGCGACTGCGGGGCGAGCGCCGACCCCTTCTTCGAGACACGCTCGAAGGGATCGCGTTAGAC
>NZ_BCSL01000084.1:0-3260 GCF_001570845.1 Dietzia papillomatosis NBRC 105045
ACGGGAAACAATAGTCAGCACTTGCTGAACTATACAGCGTCTGCTGAACTGTTGGGACAACGCATTAAAAACCTAAAGTTTCACCCGGGGCAACTTCCGCCTCCTCGAACGCCTCTTCCCTCAGATCGCACGAGTGCTCAAGATCAACCAACTCGAGACCATCACCGACGACGTCATCGAATCCGCCGCCAGCATCCTCGTGATCGGAAACTAACGCCTCCGAGCGATCACAGAAGACCGCCGCAAAGCGCTCAAACCCACAGGCCGCCCTCGAGCGAACCCGATTCCTGGGCGATGTAGTGCACGCTGGCCGACGAAGCTTCGGTCGGCGCCGCGTGGGCGGGTGCCGCGGCGACGGAGACCGCCGTGGTCAGGGCGAGGGTGGCTGCGAAAGCTCTGGTCGTTCTCATGTCCCGACTATCGCACCCGCCCCTACCTCGAGTGCATCGACGGGTTCACCCGCAGGCGGTGACGGTGCGCTGTGCCATCCCGCCGGTGGCCTGACATCGACATTCGGGGCGTAGGGCGCGAGAACCGGCGGCGCGCCCGTTCGGGAGCGAACCGGCGGGGTCACGCGCGGTGGGCGAAGGCGGTGCGGACGGCGTCCACGGCGTCCTCGACCCCGGCACCGGCGGCCGCGGCGCGGTCGGCGAACAACTCCGCCGCGCGGGCGAGGGCGGCGGCCGCCGCATCGGTCTCGGCGATGAAGGTCCCCGAGCGGCCGCGTCCCTCGAGGACACCGCCGTCCTCGAGCTCGCGGTAGACCTTGGCCGCGGTGGCCGTGGAGATCCCCACGTTCTCCGCGAGAGTGCGTACCGCGGGCAACCTCGTACCGGGCGTGAGAACTCCGCGTCGGGTCGCCTCCACGATCTGGGACATGAGCTGACGGAAGGGAGGCTCGCCGGAGGCGGGGTCCACGGAGAGCACCACGCCCGCGACGCGGGCCCCACCGGGACCGCGGGCGTCTGCACCCGCGGCCTCGGGACCGGTGACCGGATCACCCACGGGTCAGGCCCACACCTGGTCGACCGCGGTGACCTCACGCGGCGGCGCCGCCGGGACCGGGGCCGCCGGGGTGCGGGAGAAACGCGGCGCGGGTGCCGGGCCCACGTCGCCGGCGACCTCGACGAACGTCTCGCGGGCGGTGTTGTGCGGATGGTCCAGCGCCTCGGTGTAGGTGAGGACCGGCGTCGTGCACGCGTCGGTGCCGTAGAACACCTCGGCCCACTCGTCGCGGGTCTTCTCGGCGAACTTCCCCGCGATCAGCTCGCGTAGCTCGTCCCAGCGATCCATGTCGAACTGGCCGGGCATGCCCTCGCCGTCGACGCCGAGCAGCCGGGCGAACTCGGCGTAGAACTGCGGCTCGAGGCAGCCCACGGCCATGTATTTGCCGTCGGAACAGGTGTAGACGTCATAAAAGGGGTAGCCCGTGTCGAGCATGTTGGTCCCGGCGACGTCCGACCACTGACCGCGGGCACGCATCGCCCACTGGAACTGGCCGAGCACCGAGGCGCCGTCGGTCATGGCGGCGTCGATGACCTGACCCTCGCCCGAGGTGGAGCGCTCGATGATCGCGGCCAGGATGCCCTGGATGAGGAACATCGAACCGCCGCCGAAGTCGCCGACCAGGTTGAGCGGCGGCACCGGGCGCTCGCCCTTGCGGGCGGTCGCGTTGAGGTGCCCGGTGAGGGAGATGTAGTTGAGGTCGTGCCCTGCGGTGTGTGCGAGTGGGCCGTGCTGGCCCCAGCCGGTCATCCGCGCGTAGACCAGCTTCGGGTTGATCTCGAGGCACTCGTCCGGACCCAGGCCCATCCGCTCGGTGACCCCGGGACGGAACCCCTCGACCAGCACGTCGGCCTTGGCGATGAGTCCGCGCACCTGCGACAGGCCCTCATCGCTCTTGAGGTCGGCCTCCACCACGGTCCGGCCGCGACGAGTGATGTGCGCCCAGCCGCCGACTTGGGTCTGGAGCTCGCCGGGTCGCATGACGGTCACAACGTCGGCCCCGAGATCGGCGAGCATCATGCAGGCGTGCGGGCCGGGGCCGATGCCGTTGAGTTCGACGACGCGGATGCCCGCGAGAGGACCGGAGGAGGCAGTTGTCACAGAAGTGCCCTTTCGTGTGGCGTTGCACACACGTTATCGCTTCGTGTCGGGCTGGGAGGTGCCAGGTGGGTGTTGGCGGTGAGGCCCATGCGGTTACTGGTGCAGATGGGCATTAGCTTTACTTTACGATCACTCAAGTTTGCGGCGCTAACGTGAAACTCGGCTGTGACCCATGTAACACTCCGCTCAGGTGTTTCCCAGAACGCCGGTCAGTGTGACCGCAGCCCTAGAGGCGGTGACTTTCCCTCTCTGTAAGGAGCATTCATGTTCGTTCGAAATTGAGTTCTGGCCGGAGCTTCGGCTGTCGCGCTCGCCGCCGGAGCCACTTTCGCCGGAGCCGGCATCGCCTCCGCCCAGGACGACGAGGAGCCGACGGGCTCGCTGGGCAGTAGCTCGATAGATCTCGGAGAGATCGCCGGTGATCTCGAGACCGCGGGCGAGGCCCTCAGTGGACCGGTCACGGTCGCGCCGAATGAGGAGGGTGGCCCGACTGTCACCTATACCAACGAGTCGGATGCCGACCAGCGCTGCCTGGGGGCGACGGCCCCGTACTCGACGATCGCCGACAATGACCTCGAGACCGACTATCCCGAGGGTGACCTCGCGGCTGGCATCGCGCTCATCACCGCGATCGAGGCCGGCGGTGGGCTGACCCATCTCCTCGCCGACGACGAGGGGGCCCCGGCAGTGGAACTCGACGATCCCGCAGTCGAGAACAACGTCGTCGAGAACGTTCTCCTGTTCGTGTTCGGTCAGCCGGGCCGCTCTGTCCTGGTCGCGGCCGGGGCGGATGTCAGCTGGACCGCGTTGTCGCCGGAGACCCCGGCGGTCGGCATCGTCCT
Source organism: Dietzia papillomatosis NBRC 105045 (assembly GCF_001570845.1). Taxonomy (NCBI): domain Bacteria; kingdom Bacillati; phylum Actinomycetota; class Actinomycetes; order Mycobacteriales; family Dietziaceae; genus Dietzia; species Dietzia papillomatosis. The sequence goes on from NZ_BCSL01000084.1 coordinate 2,949, forward strand.
CTGTGTCCCGGTGAACGAGGACGGCACGCCGGGAGGGCTGGAGACCAACTTCGGTATCGACCCGCAGGTCGTCGCGGACCAGATCAACGGTCGTATCCCCGGCGGCTCCGTCGAGCCCGTCTCCGCCGGATCCATCTCCGGCGGCAGCGTCGCGACGGGCGCGAACCTCCTCGGCTCGCTCGCCGCGGCCAGCTCGGAGGACGAGCCCGCAGATGGGGAGGAGGCCGACGCCGGCGGCGCGGCGGCGAGCTCGGGCGCCGGTGAAGGTGGCAGCGGCGGGGATGACACCGGCGAGCTCCCGCCGCTCGAGCC
>NZ_BCSL01000085.1:0-3188 GCF_001570845.1 Dietzia papillomatosis NBRC 105045
AAAAGGTGTTTGTGTGTAAGTCCTCGGCCGATTAGTACCGGTCACCTGCACGCATTGCTGCGCTTCCAGTTCCGGCCTATCAACCCCATGGTCTGTGGGGGGCCTTAACCACGCGAAGGTGGTGAGAAACCTCATCTTGGAACAGGCTTCCCGCTTAGATGCTTTCAGCGGTTATCCCTTCCGAACGTAGCTAACCAGCGATGCTCCTGGTGGAACAACTGGCACACCAGAGGTTCGTCCGTCCCGGTCCTCTCGTACTAGGGACAGCCTTCCGCAAGTTTCTTACGCGCGCGGCGGATAGAGACCGAACTGTCTCACGACGTTCTAAACCCAGCTCGCGTGCCGCTTTAATGGGCGAACAGCCCAACCCTTGGGACCTACTCCAGCCCCAGGATGCGACGAGCCGACATCGAGGTGCCAAACCATCCCGTCGATATGGACTCTTGGGGAAGATCAGCCTGTTATCCCCGGGGTACCTTTTATCCGTTGAGCGACACCGCTTCCACTTGCCGGTGCCGGATCACTAGTCCCGACTTTCGTCCCTGCTCGACGTGTCAGTCTCACAGTCAAGCTCCCTTGTGCACTTGCACTCAACACCTGATTGCCATCCAGGCTGAGGGAACCTTTGGGCGCCTCCGTTACTCTTTGGGAGGCAACCGCCCCAGTTAAACTACCCACCAGGCACTGTCCCTAACCCAGATCATGGGCCGAGGTTAGACGTCCAATACGATCAGAGTGGTATTTCAACAACGACTCCACACACACTGGCGTGCATGCTTCACAGTCTCCCACCTATCCTACACAAACCGAATCGAACGCCAATACCAAGCTATAGTAAAGGTCCCGGGGTCTTTTCGTCCTGCCGCGCGTAACGAGCATCTTTACTCGTAATGCAATTTCGCCGAGTCTGTGGTCGAGACAGCAGAGAAGTCGTTACGCCATTCGTGCAGGTCGGAACTTACCCGACAAGGAATTTCGCTACCTTAGGATGGTTATAGTTACCACCGCCGTTTACTGGGGCTTAAATTCTCAGCTTCGCCTTGCGGCTAACCGGTCCTCTTAACCTTCCAGCACCGGGCAGGCGTCAGTCCGTATACATCGACTTACGTCTTCGCACGGACCTGTGTTTTTAGTAAACAGTCGCTTCTCTCTGGTCTCTGCGACCACCCCCAGCTCCCACCGCGAAGGTGCTCACCGGGCGTGGTCCCCCTTCTCCCGAAGTTACGGGGGCATTTTGCCGAGTTCCTTAACCACAGTTCTCTCGATCGCCTTGGTATTCTCTACCTGACCACCTGTGTTGGTTTGGGGTACGGGCCGTGTATGAACTCACTAGAGGCTTTTCTCGGCAGCATAGGATCACTGAATTCCCCACAACGGGTACGCATCAAGTCTCAGCCTTAATGTGACACGGATTTGCCTGTTGTCACGGCCTACACTCTTACACCAGTACAACCACTGACTGGCCCAGCTACCTTCCTGCGTCACCCCATCGCTTGGCTACTACCAGATCAGGTCCCGCGCATCCCCACCACGCGGTCCGAAGACCGTCTAGGTGGTTCTGGGCGGTTAGTATCACTGATTCACCATGGGCGCGCATACACGGGTACGGGAATATCAACCCGTTGTCCATCGACTACGCCTGTCGGCCTCGCCTTAGGTCCCGACTCACCCTGGGCAGATTAGCTTGACCCAGGAACCCTTGGTCATCCGGCGGACGAGTTTCTCACTCGTCATTCGCTACTCATGCCTGCATTCTCACTCGTGTGGCCTCCACACCTGGATCACTCCGGCGCTTCTATGGCCACACGACGCTCCCCTACCCACCCACACACCTGCCCGGAGGAGGATATACGTGTGAGTGCCGCGGCTTCGGCGGTGTACTTGAGCCCCGCTACATTGTCGGCGCAGGACCACTTGACCAGTGAGCTATTACGCACTCTTTCAAGGGTGGCTGCTTCTAAGCCAACCTCCTGGCTGTCTCAGCGATCCCACATCCTTTTCCACTTAGTACACGCTTAGGGGCCTTAGCCGGCGATCTGGGCTGTTTCCCTCTCGACTATGAAGCTTATCCCCCACAGTCTCACTGCCGCACTCTCACACCTCGGCATTCGGAGTTTGGCTGACGTCAGTAACCTTGTAGGGCCCATCGGCCATCCAGTAGCTCTACCTCCGAGGTGAAACATGCGACGCTGCACCTAAATGCATTTCGGGGAGAACCAGCTATCACGGAGTTTGATTGGCCTTTCACCCCTACCCACAACTCATCCCCTCAGTTTTCAACCTAAGTGGGTTCGCGCCTCCACGACGTCTTACCGTCGCTTCACACTGGCCATGGGTAGATCACTCCGCTTCGGGTCTAGAGCATGCCACTAACAACGCCCTATTCGGACTCGCTTTCGCTACGGCTACCCCTCGACGGGTTAACCTCGCGACATACCACTAACTCGCAGGCTCATTCTTCAAAAGGCACGCCATCAGCCCAAAAGGCCTCTGACGGATTGTAAGCACACGGTTTCAGGTACTATTTCACTCCCCTCCCGGGGTACTTTTCACCATTCCCTCACGGTACTAATCCGCTATCGGTCACCAAGGAGTATTCAGGCTTACCGGGTGGTCCCGGCAGATTCACAGCAGATTTCACGGGCCCGCTGCTACTTGGGTACACAAATCGCCCCGCCGCAAGGTTTTCAGGTACGGGACTCTCACCCTCTCCGGCCGACCCTTCCAAGTCGTTCCCCTAACCCGCGAACAATCAGCGCCCGGTCCGGCAGAACCAAGGACATCGCGCCCCACAACACCACACACGCAACCCCTGCCGGGTATCACACGCATGCGGTTTAGCCTCCTCCGCGTTCGCTCGCCGCTACTGACGGAATCACTATTGTTTTCTCTTCCTGCGGGTACTGAGATGTTTCACTTCCCCGCGTTCCCTCCACACACCCTATGTATTCAGATGCGGGTAACACGCCATCACGCGTGCTGGGTTCCCCCATTCGGACACCCTCGGATCACAGCTCGTTTGGCAACTCCCCGAGGCTTATCGCAGCCTACTACGTCCTTCATCGGCTCTTGGTGCCAAGGCATCCACCGTGTGCTCTTACACACTTACATTCACAAACAATTAAAGATGCTCGCGTCCACTGTGCAGTTCTCAAACAACACACACCAACCCCACCCACACCCCGGCC
>NZ_BCSL01000086.1:0-2776 GCF_001570845.1 Dietzia papillomatosis NBRC 105045
TAGGTGAGGTCAGGCGGGTTTGGGGATCGCGGCGATCGTGTTGAACACGGCGACGATAGCGATCGCCCAGGGCCACGTTTCGAGGATTTTCACTCTTCGTCGTCGGCCGCTGCGGGCCAGTCGGGCCGCGGCGTGGAGGAAGCGGTAGCGCAGCGCCTTGGGCTCGCACAACGCCAGGACTGCGGCGTCGCCGGTGCAGGCCAGCATCCGAGTCCAGGCCACGAGGTCAGCGGCGAGCATCACCGCCACCAGCCACGCCTGGTTGAGGGCGAACTCCCGGGAGGGAAGCCGGCCGAGCCCGGTGTCTTTGGCGTGTCGGATCCGGTCCTCGACCCGCGCGTGAGCCCGGTGTCTGGCCTCGAGGAATTGGAGCTGGCCGGTGGCGGTGTTGGTGACAAACGCCTGGTAGCGCCACCCGTCGATCTCCTCAAACATCGATAATTGGGCACCCGGGTGGGGCCGCTCGCGGCGGACGATCACCCGCATCCCCGCTGGCCACTTGGCGAGCAGCCCGGGGGCGAGGAATCCGGTCAGTTCGGCAACCTCGGCCCCCTCCCGAATGTCTCCGTCAGGGTTCAGTGCCGGCCCCCACGCTTCCTCGGGGCAGGTCGCGATGGCCCGTCGCAACGGGCCGGTGATGGAGAACCCGACCGAGTACTCCACCCGTCGACCACGGACGCGGTTCTGCTCGGTGACCCAGTTCAGCAGGTCATGGGAGGCGCCGGCGCCGTCGGAGCGGATAAGCAGCTCACGTCGATGGTTGGCGGGGACTTGGGCGATCGCCTGGCCCAGGACCTCGATGTGGTCAGCCGCGGTATTGGACCCGGCGTTGCCCGGGCGCAGGCTCGCGGCGAGGAACTCTTCTGTGTTGTCGCACCACACGCCGATCGGGTGGTAGCCGAACGTGCGCTTGTACGTCGGCGCCGCGTGTTCCTTCTCGCTGTGGGTGACCACGATGGTGGCGTCCACATCGAGCACGACCGTCGACCCAAGGTCTCGACCTGCACATTTGGATGCGGGTACTCCGCCGGGCAGGTGGGACCACACATGCCGCCGCGTGCGGGCTCGCGCCACCTGGATCTTCTTGCGCTTGCCGGCAGTGATCTCATCGAGTGTGCGCCACACCGTCGGGGCCGACGCCACCGGGCCAAGAGCCTCGGATTGGTGGCGCAGGACGCCGATGTCTGAGATGGATTCGCCGCCATCGGCGAGCATCACCGCGAGGTCGATCAAGACCCGGCCACGGTCATGGATTGGGATGAACCGTCTGCGAGTCATGGCCTTCGACAGTTCGGCGGTCAGCCCCACTCGATCCGCCAGAAGGCGGGGCGCGATGGCTCCGGCGTGGGAGATCACTCCGACACCATCAGCAGTAACGGACAGACCAGACGACCACGAAGTACGCTTCACCTACCGAGTGCTTTCTGTGTGGGGACATGGAACCTTAGACAAGTCCCAGTTTCCCCTGTTCAGGAAGCACTTCGGTCTATTTTCGCCCGGCAATCCTCAGATCCCCGTGAACCACCGGGGCTAGTCGGGCGATTTCCGGGATCGGGCAGGATGGCAAGGTCGCGAGTACCTTCTCCGCAGCGCTGCGCCCGGCTGGCAGGTCTTTGTGGTGGTAGGCCTGTCGGAGTTCGTGGGCGACTTGCCAGGCGATGAACAGTTCCTCGTGTCGGGAGTCGGCGGCCAGGGCCTCGTCGAACCGCCGCCACTGGCGCTCGGTGAGCCTGTCGGGGTCGCAGCGGATGATGGTGCGGATCCCGTAGAGCGGGTCGCCTTTACGTCCGCGGTGGCCGCAGATCTGCTGCTGCAACCTCCGGCGGACCTCGTCCACGGCGCCAAGGGCGAGCTTGACCACGTGGAAAGCGTCGAGAACAGCGGTGGCATCCTCGAGTTCGTCATCGATCGCTCGCTTGTAGCCGTGGAACGGATCCAACGCGGCGATCTCGACGCCGCTGGTGAAACCCTTGCCCCGCGCAGTGAGCCAGTCTGCGAACACCACCCCGGAGCGGCCTGGCACGAGGTCGAGCAGCCTGGCCTGTACTTTGCCGTCCCCGTCGCGGGTGAGGTCGACCATCCCGGTCAGTTCCTTGGGGCCGCGCTTACGTCGGGAGACATGGTGCCAGATGTGTTCATCGACGCCGAGGGTGCGGACGCCGTCGAAGCGGGCCGGATCATCGGCCAACGCCTCCAATGCAGCCTTGACCGGCGTCCACACCGTGTGCCACGCGGTACCGAGCTGACGAGCCAGTCCGCTGACGGTGGCGTGCTCCCGGCGCAGCTGTCCCACTGCCCACTCCACGACGCGGGCCGTGGTGGCATGCCGCGGCGAGGCAAGCCCAGGCAGGTTCTCCACGAACGTCACACGTTCGCACGCCCCGCCTGGGCAGACGAAGCGGCGTTTGCGCCAGATGATCGTGACGGGGCGGCCGAACGCGGGGATGTCGACCAGACGCACCACCTGCCGTCCATGCCCCACCCCGGCGGCGCCGCAGTCCGGGCATCCGACCGGTCCCGGCTCGGATTCGACGGTCACCTCCAGGTGCTCGCCACGCAGACGCGCATCAAGGACGTACACGTCGTCGAGCCCGACGAGAAGATCGCAGCGGACACAACGGGGCGCAGGTGCGGTTCCGGTGGCAGACCGGCAGCACCCGATAGGCTCAGACATGGGTCGAGGCCCTTTCAGGATCGGATGTAGTGGTACTTCCAATCCTTCAGGGCCTCGACCCTCTCGTCTCCCTACCGCCTCACCGGCGTGTCGTCCTCACCC
>NZ_BCSL01000087.1:0-2775 GCF_001570845.1 Dietzia papillomatosis NBRC 105045
CCCGAAATCGTCGCGGCCGTCGGGTGTTCACGGCGGGAGATCGCGGCGGTGAAGAAGACGATCACCGCCTACGGCATCACTGCCGGCCAAGCGGCGTCGATGAATCCGGCCGAGATCGCCGGGATGTTCCCCGACGGGCGCAAACGCGTCTCGGAGGACTACATCAAGCCCGACTTTGATCGGGTGCTGGCGTCGATGAAGTTCAATCGGCACTTCACCATCCAGCAGGCGTGGGGCAAGTACCTCGCCGACCCCGCCGGGGCCGGGAAGAAGTACGGGTACTCGCAGTACTGCGCCCTGTTCGGCGAGCACGCACGGGTCAAGGACGTCGTGGCGACGCTGCATCACGAACCCGGTCGGACGATGCTGGTCGACTGGGCCGGCGACACCCTCGAGGTCCTCGACGCGGTCACAGGGGAAATCACCAAGTTGTACCTGTTCGTGGCGGTGCTGCCGTACTCCGGTGCGGTGTTCTGCCGCGGCTTCACCGATATGAAGTCCCCGTCCTGGATCGACGCCCACGTCGCGGCGTTCGACTTTTTCGGCGGGGCGCCCCAGATGGTGGTGCCCGACAACCCGACCACCGCCACCCACCGACAGGCCAAGGGCGAAGCGGCCAGGGCAGTCAACGCCCTCTACCAGCAGCTGGCCGACCACTACGGCACCGCGATCGTGCCCGCTCGCGTGCGCAAACCCCGCGACAAGGCAGCCGTAGAGTCCGCGGTGGACGTGGTCAACAAGCGCGTCATCGGCTACCTCGCCGAGGAGGTCTGGACCACCGTCGAGGCCCTGAACGCCGCCATCGACGACCGTGTCGCGGAGATCAACACCGTCATCCGTCGGGCTGACGGCACGACCCGGTGGGAGCGGTTCGAATCCGACGAGGCGCCGCTGCTGGGCGTCCTGCCCGACGACGGGTTCGCCACGGTGGAGTGGAAGCAGCTCAAAGTCGGGCGGAACTATCACATCTCCTGCGATTCGCAGTACTACTCGGTGCCGTACACCTTCGCCGGTCAACTGCTGCGGGTCCGCCTGACCGCACAATCTGTGACGATCTTCGATGGCGACCAGGTCGTCTGCGTGCACCCCCGGCGCCATGGTCGTAAGGGCCAGTACTCCACGGTGCTCGCGCACGCCCCGAGAGAGCATCAGGGCATCGATGGTCTGTGGTCGAGGCAGTGGTTCACCGACCGTGCCCGCGGGTTCGGTCCTGCCACCGAGAAGGTGATCGCCCAGATCCTGGACCGTCACGTGATCGAGGCTCAGGGCTACCTGGACTGCCAGAACATCCTCGAGACCCTGGGCAAGCGCAGTCGGCAGCGGCTCGAGGCTGCCTGCCAAGTGCTGCTCAACCAGAACGGCGCCGGGAGCTACAGCGTGCTCAAACGCGTCATGGCCACCATCGACTCCGACGGCAAGGCGCCCCGGCCCGTGGTGCCGGCGGCGGCCACACGAAAGCCCCCACCCCCGGCCGGAACCCGAGACGACGGCGCGATTCAAGTCCGCTCGGCCGATCACTACTCGCGCGGGCGCAGCGGGGAGGGCGTGTGATGTTCACCGAGATCGATCATCAGAAGTTCCGCAATCTGCGCATCACCCACGTAGCGACCCGGTTCGAGGAGCTCATCAGCGATGAGGCCAATGACGAGCTCACCCCGGAGCAGATCTTCCTCACCGCCGTCGACGACGCCCTGGACCAGCGCCAGGCCCACCGGATCGACAAGCTCATCCGCGCCGCCAAGTTCCCGATCCCGCAGGCCTCGATCGCCGAGATCAACTACCAGGACGGACGCGGGATCACCCCGGTACGGATGAAACGCTACGCCGGGCACCACTGGCGACAAGACCCCACCAACCTGCTGATCCTCTCACCGACCGGTGGTGGGAAAACCTACCTGGCCTGCGCGATCGGCATCGCCGCCTGCCAGAACGGGCACACCGTCACCTACGCCCGCATGGACGAACTCGCCCGGCGGCTGGTCATCGCCCGCGGCGACGGGATCCGCCACCAGAAAATGCTCAATGACCTCTCGGACGTGGAGCTGCTGATCATCGACGACTTCCTCACCGTGGGCATCGATCCCGAGGCCGCCAACGATTTGTTCGCCGTGCTGGCCAACCGGGAGCACAGGTTGCCGACGATGATCGCTTCACAGTCCCGGCCGGCGTACTGGCTCGAAGCCCTGCCCGACCGGGTCGCCGCTGACTCCATCGTCAACCGGCTGGCCAACAACGCCCGCGAGATCAACCTCGGCGAAGTCGACATGCGCCGCCAACGCGACGACCAAGCCCGCGCGACTACCGGCTACTGGGAGTAACCGACACGGCCACGGTTCCGGCCCGCCTCACCCACGGGCCGGTACCGGGTCGCCAGAACCGCGGTACCGGATCACCGGACCAGGCGTACCAAGTACGCCTAGTTGCCACGCCGAACCGCACTGCCCCCTGACTGTAGGTTCCGCACCTTATGCTCAAGCCGTGGAGCTTCCCAGCAAGACACGGATCCGAAAGTGCGGTGAGTTGATCCGTTCCGCACGGTTCGATCCCGATTTTCCCTACGACGTCACCCAGTTGGGCGAAGCCCTCGACGTTGTGAAGCTGTTTCGTCGCGCCCACCAAGAACCTATGGCCAGGGTTCGCAACGGTTTGACGTCCATGGTGAATACCCTCGGGTTCGACCCAGTCATCACTCAGCGACTGAAGCGATCTGAGCGAATTATTCGAAAGCTCCACCGCTCCGTAGGGTCACCGCATGGCCGCACGACCCTCGACCGG
>NZ_BCSL01000088.1:0-2721 GCF_001570845.1 Dietzia papillomatosis NBRC 105045
CTAATCAACTGGACCGAGTCTGAACGCGCATTGTGTCGTGGCCGTTTCGCCGCGGCAGCGGTCGGTAACCGTCGGCTCACTGGGCGGCGGGCGTGCGGTGAGGGTCGACCCGCCACCTCGGATGAGTGGGCGACAGCGAGCGGTGAGTGGCCAGGGTGAACTCGTCGTCGACATCTCCCCAGGCCCGTCGCTCGCGGCGGCACCGCCCTGCCGGCGTGGTTAGGCTGCACGACAGATGTCAATGGCCAACAATCCAGCGGACCGGCCCACCCTCGCCGGTCTGCGGGAAAGAGGAACAATGACCGTTGCAACCGCCTCCGTCCGCGCGGTCGGAGTAACGACCTACGGTGGCCCCGACGCCCTGCAGGTCGTGGAAGTCCCCAAACAGGAACTCGGCCCGGCCGAAGTCCGCGTGCGCGTCACCGCCGCGACCATCAACCCCACCGACACCTACACGCGCAACGGCTCCCGCTCGAAGACCGGAACTCCGCGCGGAGCCGCGGACGTCCCCGGCATGGACATCGCCGGAACGCTCGTCGAGATCGGCGAGGGCGCCGACACGTCCCTGTCCGTGGGCGGCCGGGTCATGGGCATCGTGGTCCCCCGCGACGACCACGGTGCGTACCGCGAGGACATCGTCCTGCCCGCCCGGTCGATCACCGCCGCGCCCCGCAATGCCGACGACATCGCCGCGTCGACGCTCCCGATGAACGGCCTCACCGCCCGGCGCGCTCTCGACCTGCTGGCGCTGAAGCCCGGCCAGGTTCTCGCGGTGACCGGGGCGGCGGGCTCGACCGGCGGGTACGTCATCCAGCTGGCCAAGCACGTCGGCCTCATCGTGGTCGCCGACGCGTCCGAGGCGGACGAGGAGCTCGTCCGGTCACTCGGCGCCGATCAGATCGTGCGGCGCGGCGAGGGCGTCGCCGACCGCATCCTCGAGCTCTACCCCGACGGCGTCGACGGCCTCTTCGACGGATCCGTGCAGGAGGCCGCCGTGCTCCCCGCGGTCAAGACCGGCGGTGGGGTCGCGACGGTGCGGTGGTATCGGGGTGACGGAAAGCGCGACCTGCGGGTTCATGCCGTGAGCGTGGTCGACATGGCGGAGGAACAGGAAAAGCTCGACGAGTTGCGGCAGCTGGCCGAGGACGGCGTGGTCACCCTCCGTGTGGCGGACAGCTACGCGCCCGAGGACGCGTGGCGGGCCCACGAACGACTCGAAGCCGGCGGGACTCGGGGGCGGTTGGTCATCGACTTCACGCGGTGACGCGCGGGCGGGGGGCACCGACGGTCGGTAGTCGCCAAACCGCCCGTTGTGCCACCATTTGGATCCCGTCCGACTACTGGACCATGGAGACCTCATGTCTGCACCTCTGCCCTCCCTGGGCCGACTGTCATCCGTCCCTCCTCGAGAGGTTTGGAAGCACGAGGCGCTGTCCTTCACCCCATGGCTCAGAGACAACGTCGATGTCCTGAACGAGGTTCTCGGCATGGACCTCGAGCTCGACGCGGCCGAGCATCCGGTCGGCAGCTTCAGTTTGGACCTAATCGGTCGCGACACCGCCACCGGTACCACGGTCATTGTGGAGAACCAGTTGGAGCAGTCTGACCACTCTCACCTCGGTCAGCTCATCACCTATGCAGCGGGCACTGAGCCCACCACCATCATCTGGATCGCTACTGATTTTCGGCCGGAGCATCGAGCCGCACTCGATTGGCTCAATGAACGAACGGACGAGGAGACACGATTCTTCGGGGTGGTAATCCGAGTCGTGCAGATCGGCGACTCGGAGTATGCGCCTGCCTTCGATCTGGTGGCCCAGCCCAACGACTGGGAGAAGCGCGTTAAGCGCGAAACTCGCCCCGCCTCGGCGAGAGAGTCGGTCTACCGAGAGTTCTGGGAGGCAGTCTTAGAACGCATCCGACAGTCGCACCCCCATTGGACGAATGCGCGGACCACTGGCGGCAATTGGTGCGGGACCTCCTCTGGGGTGCCAAAGGTACTCATATCCATGATCTGGTTCGGAAGCCGGCTGACCCTCCAGCTCTATTTCGAGTCACCGGACCCCGAAACGAACCTGGAGCGCTTCAACGCTCTCCGCAATCGAGCTGACGAGTTCGAAGCCGCCTTTGGTGCGCAACTCGAGTGGGATCCAATGGATGGAAGAAAAGCCGCGAGAATCATTGCCAGCTCGGACTTCAACGACCCCCAGGACCGCGACGCCTGGCCTGCGATGACCGACTGGCTCATTGACGCACAGGTCCGACTCCGCCGAGCGATCGATGCAGTTGGGGGAATCAGCTAGGCGCTGAAGCCACGAACCGATGTTGTCAGCTGATCCGATCGACGCGTGGCTACAGTAACTGAAACGGGTCCGTGATAGTGCCTATGGGCGGTCTCGCTCGCACGGGCCGGCACATTCGGGAGAAAACTACCGGCCTTTGGTTTATAAGTCCGTGCCTCCACCACCTCCATCAAGGGCGCGGAGGACCGGTAGAAGCCCATGATGGGCGCCGATGGCAGATAGGGCCAGATGGTACTTACGGTCCGGCGATTCGGTACCGCGATTCTGACGACTTGGTACTCCTCGGGGCAGCCGGGGTGGTCTGCTCAAGGTAGGCGGCGCGACTGCGCCGTCTGTTCCTATTTGAGGAGGCTGCATGGCCGACTACAAAGCCATCATGACGTTGGCGCTTGCCGGGCATAGCTACAGCGAAATCGGG
>NZ_BCSL01000089.1:0-2140 GCF_001570845.1 Dietzia papillomatosis NBRC 105045
CTCGGGAACGCCCGGGTGCACCGGCCATGGGTGACCGAGCCGGGCCTGTGGCTGCAGTACGACTTCGGTGACGGTCCGGTGATCGACGGGGTGAAAACCGTGCTGTTCTGCGCGTGGCTGGCGTGGTCACGGTTCCGAGTGGTCCTGCCGATCCGCGACAGGACCGCCCCGAGCGTGTTCGCTGCCCTGGATGTGACGCTGCGCCGCCTGGGTGGTGCGCCGACGTATGTGCTGACCGACAACGAGAAGACCGTCACCGTGGAGCATGTGGCGGGAATGGCGGTGCGAAACCCGCAGATGGTGGCGTTCGCCCGCCACTATGGGGTCACGGTGCTCACGTGCGAGCCCGCGGATCCGGCTTCCAAGGGTGGCTCGGAGTCGACGGTCAAGGTCGCCAAGGCCGACCTGGTGCCCAAGGACACCAACTTGCGCGGTGAGTACTCCTCGTTCGCCGAGCTGGAGGGGGCGTGCGAGCAATGGTGCGAGCAGGTCAACGACCGGGAGCACCGCATCACTCGGCGAGCCCCAGCGCAGATGCTCGCTCAGGAACGGGCCCGTCTGCACACCGTGCCGACCGAGGCGTACACGGTGGCGCTGGGGACCACGCGGCAGGTGCCGGTGAACTCGCCGATGGTGACGTTCGAATCCGGGCAGTACTCGGTACCGCACACGCTGCTCGGCGAGACCGTCTGGGTCCGCGCCCATGGTGCCGGCGCCGGTGAGCAGATCGTCGTGGTGCACGTCGGACCCGCTGGGCCGGTGGAGGTGGCCCGCCACCTGCGGGCGACCCCGGGAAGCCCGCGACTTGCCGATGCGCACTTCCCAGACGCCCCGGCCGGTGCCCTGCACCGCCAACCCCGCGCCCGCAACGCCGCGGATGCGGCGTTCCTGGCACTCGGTGACGGGGCCCGGCTGTGGCTGACCGAGGCCGCCGCTGCGGGCACGACGAAGATGCGCGTGAAGATGGCCGAGGCCGTCGCCCTGGCCAAGTTGTTCGACCCCGACGAGGTCGACTGGGCGCTCGGGCACGCGGCCCTGCACAACCGGTTCGCCGAGGCCGATCTGCCCTCGATCCTCAACCACCACGCCGCCTCCGGCGCTACCGGGCAGTCGCACTCTGCGGGTGAGGACCGGTCGCTGACCCAGGGCACCGCCGGATGGGCCGCCCTGGGCCAGCAGTCACCACTGGCCACCGATTCTGAGGAGGAAGACCGATGACCACCACCGAGGTTCCGGCGCTGGGTGTGCCGGCCAGTCCGCCACTGCCCGCCGACCTGGACGCCATCCTGCGGCGCCTGCGACTGCCGCACATTCGCCGCCACGCGCCCGAAGTGCTCGCCACCGCCAAGTCCCAACGCTGGGACCCGGCCGAGGTGCTGCGCGCTCTGCTGGCCGAGGAGGCCAACGGCCGTGACCGGGCCTCGCTGGCCACACGCCGCGCCACCGCCGGATTTCCCACCGGCAAGACCTTCGACGCCTGGGACGAGTCCGCCTCCTCGATCCCTGCACCGACTCAACAGGCGTTGCGGACGCTGGAGTGGGTGCATCGCAAAGAGAACCTCGTGGTCTGCGGACCCTCCGGGACCGGCAAGACATTCCTACTCGAGGCGCTCGGACAGCAAGCCGTCGAGCAGGGGCTGAAGGTCTCCTGGTTCACCCTGGAAGACCTCGGCGTGCTGTTGCGCAGGCACCGCGCCGACGACACCGTCACCAAGGCCATCGCCAAGATCCTGCGCGCCGACCTGATCATCGTCGACGATATCGGACTGCTGCCGGTGGCCACCGACGCCGCCGAAGGGCTTTACCGCCTGGTGGACGCCGCCTACGAGAAACGCGCCATCGCGATCAGTTCGAACCTGCACCCGGCCGGTTTCGACGAGCTCATGCCCAAGACCATCGCCACCGCGACAGTGGACCGGCTCCTGCATCACGCTCACGTCTGCCAGACCAGTGGCGACTCCATCCGCCTCACCCAAGCACTCGCCGGCCAGGGGGTGAGGCCCTTGACCTGACAATCCCGGGACCGGAGATGGCCAGCCCCTGTGGGCAGATCCCATGGCCATCTCCGGGCAGATCTGGTGACCGTCACCGGGCAGGTCTCACGACCGCCCCTGGGCAGAACTCAATGGCCCTTGACACA
>NZ_BCSL01000090.1:0-2138 GCF_001570845.1 Dietzia papillomatosis NBRC 105045
TTGTCAAGGGCCAGTGAGTTCTGCCCAGGGGCGGTCTTGAGACCTGCCCGGTGACGGTCACCAGATCTGCCCGGAGATGGCCATGGGATCTGCCCAGGGGCTGGCCATCTCGGGTCCTCGGGTTGTCAGGCCAAGGGCTTCACCCCCTGGCCTGCGAGTGCTTGGGAGAGGCGGACGGAGTCGCCGCTGGTCTGGCAGACGTGGGCGTGGTGCAGGAGCCGGTCCACTGTCGCGGTGGCGATGGTCTTGGGCATGAGTTCGTCGAAGCCGGCCGGGTGCAGGTTCGAGCTGATCGCGATGGCTCGTTTTTCGTAGGCGGCGTCCACCAGGCGGTAAAGCCCTTCAGCGGCGTCGGTGGCCACCGGCAGCAGTCCGATGTCGTCGACGATGATCAGGTCGGCGCGCAGGATCTTGGCGATGGCCTTGGTGACGGTGTCGTCGGCGCGGTGACTGCGCAGGAGAACGCCGAGGTCTTCCAGGGTGAACCAGGAGACCTTCAGTCCCTCCTCGACCGCCTGCTGCCCGAGGGCCTCGAGCAGGAACGTCTTGCCGGTCCCAGAGGGCCCGCAGACGACGAGGTTCTCCTTGCGGTGCACCCACTCCAGCGTCCGCAACGCCTGTTGAGTCGGTGCTGGAATCGAGGAGACGGACTCGTCCCACGCGTCGAACGTCTTGCCAGTGGGAAACCCGGCGGCAGCGCGTCGAGTGGCCAGCGAGGCCCGGTCGCGGCCGCTGGCCTCCTCAGCCAACAGCGCACGCAGCACCTCGGCCGGGTCCCAGCGTTGGGCTTTGGCGGTGGCGATCACCTCGGGCGCGTGGCGGCGAATGTGCGGCAGTCTCAGGCGCCGCAACACGGCATCCAGGTCTGCGGGCAGCGGCGGACTGGCCGGCACACCCAGCGCCGGAACCTCGGTGGCGGTCATCGGTCTACCTCCTCAGAATCGGCGGCCACCGGTGATTGCCCGCCGAGGGCGGCCCATCCGGAAGTGCCCTGGGTCAGCGACCGGTCCTCACCCGCTGTGTGGGCTTGGCCGGCACCGCCGGAGGCGGCGTGGTGGTTCAGGATCGACGGCAGATCGGCCTCGGCGAACCGGCTGTGCAGCGCCGCGTGACCGAGCGCCCAGTCGACCTCGCCCGGGTCGAACAGTTTGGCCAGGGCGACGGCCTCGGCCATCTTCACCCGCATCCTGGCCGTGCCCGCGGCGGCGGCCTCGGTCAGCCACAGTCGGGCCCCGTCGCCGAGGGCCAGGAAGGCCGCCTCCGCGGCGTTGCGGGCCTTGGGTTGGCGGTGCAGGGCCCCGGCCGGGGCGTCCGGGAAGTGCGCATCGGCAAGTCGTGGGCTGCCCGGGGTGGCCCGCGGGTGGCGGGCCACCTCCACCGGCCCATCCGCTCCGACGTGCACCACGACGATCTGCTCGCCGGCGCCGGCACCATAGGCGCGGACCCACACGGTCTGACCGAGCAGCGTGTGCGGCACCGAGTACTGTCCGGATTCAAACGTCACCATCGGCGAGTTCACCGGCACCTGCCGGGTCGCCCCCAGCGCCACCGTGTATGCCTCGGTCGGCACGGTGTGCAGGCGGGCCCGTTCCTGGACGAGCATCTCCGCTGGCGCTCGCCGAGTGACGCGGTGCTCCCGGTCGTTGATCTGCTCGCACCACTGCTCGCAGGCCTCCTCCAGCTCAGCGAACGAGGAGTACTCGCCGCGCAGGTTCGTCTCCTTGGGCACCAGGTCGGCTTTGGCGACCTTGACCGTGGACTCGCTACCACCCTTGGAAGCCGGATCCGCGGGCTCGCACGTGAGCACCGTGACCCCATAGTGGCGGGCGAACGCCACCACCTGCGGGTTGCGCACCGCCATCCCGGCCACGTGCTCAACGGTGACGGTCTTCTCGTTGTCGGTCAGCACATACGTCGGCGCCCCGCCCAGGCGGCGCAACGTCACATCCAGGGCAGCGAACACACTCGGGGCCGTCTTGTCGCGGATCGGCAGGACCACCCGGAACCGTGACCACGCCAGCCACGCGCAAAACAGCACGGTCTTGACCCCGTCGATCACCGGACCGTCACCGAAGTCGTACTGCAACCACAGGCCCGGCTCGGTCACCCAGGGCCGGTGCACCCGCGCATGGCCCACG
>NZ_BCSL01000091.1:0-2007 GCF_001570845.1 Dietzia papillomatosis NBRC 105045
ACGCTCAGATGCGAAGAGATTCCCTAACGATTGTCAACCCCCCTCAGGATGGTCCTGTCGGGATGCATGTCGAGGCGCCGTAGAGCGCCGGGCTCTACGGCTGATCTGGGGCCTCGTGGTGGCGAGGCGAGGGAGGGGCCAGGCTGCCAGTCGGGCTCTCCTTTGGGCGGTGGTGTGGTTGCGGTGGCGGGCGCGGACTTCCGCGGGCACCTGGTAGCGCTCGCGGACGATGGCCCGAGCCTGGGTGATGTCGAGGATCGCGCCGTCGTCGTCGCGGTACTCGTAGGGCGCGTTGCGGTGCACGACTATCCACATCCGCTCGGCGAGCTTGCGGGCGACCGCGCACACGGCCTTGTTGTGGTGCTGACCCTTGTCGACCATGAGCCGGTGGTACACCCGAGCGAGCTGCGGGTCGGATGTGCGTGCCGCATTCGCGGCGAGGAACACCGCCATCCGCAAAGCCGACGGGCCTTCCTTGCTGATCGCGCGATGTTTGTGCTCCATGGTTCCCGACGACCAGTTCGATGGGGTCAGTCCGCAGTAGGAGGCGAAGTCCTCGGGGCGGGCGAAACGGGACCCGTCGCCGAGCCAGCCACGAATCGTCGCCGCGGTGATCGGGCCGGTCCCCGGCACCGAGAGCAGCAGATCATCGGGGCCGTAGAAGGCGTGCCAGAGCCCGTCGAGTTGCTCGGTGTAGCGGTCGAATCGGTCCGCGGCCTGATCGATGTCGGCGAGCATTCCAGCGACCTTCAAAGCCCAGAAATCTAGGTCGTAGTAGTCCCTGAGGATGCCCACCCAGGCCGCCGCGGCACTGCGGAGTTGGTCAGCGATCTGCTCCTGGCGGCCACCGCAGTAGGAGTGTTCGCGCAGCACTGCGGTGATGGTGGACCGGTGTGCTCGGGCCAGGGCTCGCAGGTCAGGCCACCGCCCCAGCACCGCCAACGTGCGGGTACGAGATCCGGCGAGAATCTTGTCGATGTCCGGAACGGTGGCGGCGACGTAAGAACGCAGTCGGCGCCAGCACTGGTCGTAGTGCACGCGGGCATCGCCCCGCGACAGGGCCGAGCGTTTGATGGCCTCGGAACCGACGTCGGCAACGACGAGCGGTTCAAGGTCGAACAAGTCGAGCGCCTTGGCCAGCAGATGCGCATCGATGACGTCGGACTTGTTCTTGCCGGCCACCGCTGCGCGCAGTCGAGAGGAGTGCCTGGTGCCGATCAGGTAGAACCGGCCGCCGGCGGCGCCGACCGCAGCCTGGATACCAACCCAGGTCAGGGAAGTCGGTTCAGCGACCACGTCGACGGCGACGTCGACTGCTGCGAGAAACCTGGTCAGCTCGTTCATCCCGGCCGCGGTGCTCGGGATGGTCTTGCGGGTTGTTCGTGTCGTGCCGTCGTCGCGATATTCGATCAGCTCGCACTGGTGATTCGCCACGATCGCGCAGTCGATCCCGGCGCGGGCCTGAATCGTTGTGGGACTATGGACTGTGCCCGTTGAAGTCATGGGTTCGGGCTTCCTTCCTGCCACGCTCGCCATAGCGGGACAGTCGAGACGATGTCGCCGGGCGTCCTCGAGCGGCATCGCACGTGCCGGCAGGCTCCACCAAGCCTGCCTGCGACGTCGCAGGAGGGAAGCCCCACAATCATCGCCGCGCCATCGGGTAGTGCGGCCGTGGCTTCCTGTGTACTTATCGGTCTCGGGAGCATCCCGTCGCCGCGGCCCCGCATACTCGAGCCGCTGCCACAGCAGGCCATCGGCGCCCCGCGGCCAGCAATCGGCCGAGAGGTGTCGCCGCCAGGGTGTGCCCGTGCTTACGTGTCATCCGGCGCGACCAGTCGACAGAACACCTCTGCCAGGCCAGTCCGTCAATTCCCTTCAAACGGGCCATGTGGCGGGGCAGATCCGGTGTCGCATTCTCTGTTCACGAGGCACAACCCTCAGCCGACAACCGCGCTCACCGAACCTCTCCCACCGTCAACCCTAGCGGGCTGCTGAGCTGGGAAAACC
>NZ_BCSL01000092.1:0-1859 GCF_001570845.1 Dietzia papillomatosis NBRC 105045
ACGAGTTCGGTGCTGGCGTTTGTGACACTAAACGGCCCGGTAGTTTGGGCGTGTGGGGCTGAGATTTCGGAAGGTGCCGACGGGGTCGGGGGCCACGGGCGTGCAGTTGGTCGAGTGGGTCGGCGGCCGGTTGGTGGTGCGCGAGCACCTGGGTTCGGCTCACACCCCCGGCGAGTTGGCGGCATTGATCGAGGTCGCCAAGCAGCGCATTCAGGGCGATCAGCAGGCTTTTGACCTGGAATTGGGCGAGCGCGACGGCGCGGTGATCGACGTGCCGGCGGCGACGGCCGCGCGGATCCAGCAGTCCACGGCGCGGATCTTGTGGCAAGGGTTGACCGGTACGTACTCCAGGCTCGGTTTCGACGTGGTGGGCGATCCGGTGTTCCGCGACCTGGTGCTGTGCCGCGTGGTGGAGCCGACCAGCAAGTTGGACTCGGTTCGGGTCCTGGCCGAATTGGGGACGACACCACCGCATGTCAACACGCTCTACAACTGTCTACAGCGGGTGGTCGGCCGGGATTACCGCACCCTGATCGCCACCGCCTGCTGGGCCCACGTCACCCGCACCGGCGGCCCTGGCGTGGCGTTGGTGCTCTACGACCTGACCACGTTGTATTTCGAGGCAGAAAAAGAAGATGACCTGCGCAAAGTCGGGATGAGCAAGGAGCGCAAGGTCGATCCGCAGATCACCGTGGGCCTGCTGGTGGCCCGGGATGGTTTCCCGCTGGACGTGCACGTCTTTGAGGGCAACAAGGCAGAGACCAAGACGCTGATCCCGGTCATCACGGCCTTCCAGATGCGCCACCAGATCAGCGACATGGTCGTGGTGGCCGATGCCGGAATGCTCTCGGCGGCCAACCTCAATGCACTGGAGGACGCGGGCCTGTCGTTCATCGTCGGCTCCCGCACCTCCAAGGCGCCCAAGGAGCTCGAGGAGCACTTCGGCCGCCGCGGCAACGCTATCCCCGACGACGGCGTCGTGGAGCTGATCCGCCCAATGGGGCAAGGCCGGGACCGGCGAGACCGGCGGGTGGTGTGGCACTACAAATGGGAGCGGGCCAAACGAGACCAGCGGACGCTGAACGCGCAGATCGACCGGGCCCAACGCGTGGCCGACCGGGCAGAGCCACTCAAGAAGCAGCGATTCGTCAAGGTCACCGACCAAAAGGTAATCCTGGACGAGGTTTCGATCGAGCGGGCCCGCGAATCTGCAGGTTACAAGGGGTATGTCACCAACATTGCCCCGGACGTGATGGACGGCCATGCCGTCGTGGCGGCCTATCACGATCTCTGGAAGGTCGAGCAGTCCTTCCGCATGGCCAAGGCCGACCTGAGGGCCCGCCCGATCTTCCACCGCACCCGCGACGCGATTGAAGCTCACCTGACCGTCGTGTTCGCCGCCTTGGCAGTATCCCGGCACCTGCAAGATTCCACCGGCATGTCGATCAAAAAAATCGTCACCACCCTGCGGCCCCTGCGCACCGTCACCGTCGCCATCGGCGATCACGAAATGCTTGTCGAACCCACGATCCCAGACGCCGCCCGAGCCGCCGTCATCGACGCGATCAACGCAGGGTGACACTAAAACTTGTGGAAGTCAGGCCAGGACTTCGGCGAGCATCGCACCATCGTTTCGTTGACCACCGGTGACCACATTTGCCAGCGGCCGGCCGCGACCGTCGACGGCACTGTGGATCTTGGTCGTCAGCCCACCCCGCGATCGACCAATAGCGTGACCTGCGGGTTCACAGTCCGGGAAGGGACTGTTCTTGTGATTCGACCGTGCCCCCTGTGTCCTGCTCGGGGCGCGTTGTGTTCGTGCCGTGCTGATGAGCACGGCAGATCGTTGCATCGACCGA
>NZ_BCSL01000093.1:0-1836 GCF_001570845.1 Dietzia papillomatosis NBRC 105045
CTAGGAGACTGCTGAACAAGCTGCGATCCTGGCACGCCCGGTGTGCGTGAGGGTCCGGTTGGCCGTCGCGCGGAGTGTGGGGCTTGAGATTTCTGGGTTCGGCGAAAGGTTCGTGGCGCCCACCGCGGGTTGTTCGAGCCTCTGCTGGGGCGGGAATGCCTGGCCCCGGCCCGCTGATCAGGCCAGGGCCCAGGTTCCGTTCTGGTTGGTCAGTCCCATGGCGAGTAGTCGGCGCAGGTTGAGGGCGGCAACGCGGTGGTGGAGCCAGGTGTTGTTCTTCTCGACCCCGCGGTACGGCACACGCCGAGCGCCTCGGGTCAGCCAGGCGATCGAGCGTTCCACCATCGGTCGGTGCTGGCGGTACACGGTCTTGAAGTCCTCATCGCCGGCCCGCTGGCGGTGCTGGCGTTGCAGCAGGTGGTGCTCGCCGAGCACCACTTTGCGCCCCGTGGCTGAGGTAGTGCACCGCTGACGCAGCGGGCAGCCACGACACGCCGCCCCGAAGGTGGCATTGCCCTTGGCAGAGAGGCCACGGGTGATGTTGGCGGGGCAGGTCAGGGTGCCCGCCACGGCGTCGAAGGTGAAGTCATCCAGGGTGAACCCGCCCTCGACCGCGGGCCGTAGCGGCCACGGCTTGACCAGGGGCAGCCACTGCTTGCCGGCCAGGGTGTGCAGCATGTCGCCGCTGGCATAGGCCGAATCGCCGAGCACCTCGACCTGCTCACCGTCATCGACGGTGGGATCGGCGGTGACCAGCCCCGCACCGACCGCGGCATCGGAATTGCTGGGTCCGTTGGGTTTGGTCAGGGCGCACATCGTGGTCAGGCCGGTATCGGGCTCGACGACGATGTGGGCCTTGAACCCGTCTTGGCGGCGCTGCCGGGTCTTGTGGGCGTGGCGGGCATCGGGGTCCACGGTGGAGATCACCCGATCCGGCGCCGTGCGGCGGGCGATGCGCCACCGCCCGTCGGTGCCGTCTGAATCCTCAGCCGGTTCGACGTCCTGCCCTGCCACCAGCGCCAGTAGCGCCACCGCTTCGGCCGGCTTGCCACCGGCGGCGGTGATCGCCTCGACATCTAGTGCCGCCAACAGCGCCAGCGCGTCTGCGACCAGGGCGGAGACCAACTCGTCTCGGGCGGCCTGGTCATCCCAGGCGATGCGCGGCTTACCCGACGCGATGTAGTCCTGCCCGCACACCGCCGCCAACCGGGTGCACTCGGTGGCGATCAACTCCTTCGCCCCGGGCACCTCGCGGCCCACCCGGCGGATCTGGGCGATCAGCTGGGTGATCGTGTCCTGGCGGGCCACCGCGTCATCCAAAACCGTTGAATCCAGCGCCCGGCGGGTCTTGGCCTTGACCGCACCGGTCTCGGCGATGACCTGACGCACCACCTCGAAGATCCGCTGCGGCCGCTCACTGGCCGCCAGGCGGCGTCGCCAATAGGTCAACGTCGACGAGTTGAAACCCTTCGCATCGACCGGATACCCGCAGGCGGCCTTCCACCGCAGGTCAAACGTCAGCGCGTCGACCGCCTCCCGATCGGAGTGCCCGAACAGTGCTTGCAGCACGATGACCGAGGCGATCACCTCACCCGGGATCGAGGGCCGGCCCCGCCCCGAGGGAAACAGATCCGCGAACAACTCGTCCGGGAACAACCGGTCACGATGCTCGGCCAGCAACGCGAACACGCTGCCGGGCTCGAGAAGATGCCCCGCCACCGACTCCACATCCAACAACTCACGCTGCCGATCCGACTCACCCTGCATGACCCACATCATTTCAGGGCCACCCCAACCCCGCGGGCCGTACACGCACTTTGTTCAGCAGTCTCCTAG
>NZ_BCSL01000094.1:0-1740 GCF_001570845.1 Dietzia papillomatosis NBRC 105045
CCCGCAAATACGGGATGTCCCGGGCCGAGGCGGAGGCTGGCCAGGAACAGATGGCCGCCCGGTTCCGCGAGTTGGGCCTCGAATTTAACTGGCGGTCGGCGCGGGTCTGCTCGACGTTCGACGCCCACCGGCTCGCCGCGCTGGCGGCGAAGCACGGGCGCGCCGACGAGGTGGACGAGGGACTGCGCCGCGCCCACTTCTCCGAGGGGCAGGTGATCTCGGACCCCGCTGTGCTCCGGAAGATCGGTGTCAACGCCGGCCTGCCCTCCGACGCGGTCGACCGGACGCTTGCCGGTGACGATTTCTCCGACGAGGTGCGGCGCGACGTGGAGACCGCCCGCGGCCTCGGGGTCCGAGGGGTGCCGTTCTTCGTGTTCGACGGTCGGCTCGCGGTGAGCGGCGCGCAGCCTGTGGAGGTGTTCGTGCAGGCATTGGAGCAGGCATCGGAGGCCAGCGCGGAGCCCACAACCGACGCCGGCTGACACGTCGCCGCCGGGCAGCCCTGCGCTCCGGCTGCTCCCGCGCCCCGATCGACCCCTGCGACGACAGAAGCCCTCCCGATGTCCGGGAGGGCTTCTGCTGTGATTGTGGTCCTAACTGGGTTCGAACCAGTGACCTCTCCGGTGTGAACGGAGCGCTCTTCCGCTGAGCTATAGGACCGCATGTCGCCGGGCTCTCTCGCTCGGCACCGGAACACTGTAGCAAGCCCCGGCCCGCCGCCCAATTCGGGGTACGCATCCTCGCAACCGCCCAGCACGGGCCCACCGCCTCACTCCCCCGTCACGTCCGCCTCGACCCCGCCGCGCCCCGCCCCCTCCGGCCGCCGCCGTCCGCGCACCCGACCGGCGAGTGATCACAGGCGACGCGAAATCTGAGCCGCGCGCTCGGAGGCGCCGCGGGTGGAATTCGCCGAAGGGTCTGCCGAGCCCGCCGTGGGCCCCGCGCGGATTCGCCACCGGGTGGGCCTGATCGCAGCGTGGACCGGCAAGCGCGTTCGCTGCGGGAACGGCACGGGCGCGGCGGTCGCGGAGATCGTCGCTGGCCCCGGTTGCCGATCGGGCCGCGTGTGGGACTGCCGGGGGCGGCTGCGGAGCGCCGATTTCGGACATCTGCCCAGTTCATCCCGCATTTCCGGCCCCGGATTTGTGTTCCGCGGAACTCGTCGGCTAATGTTCATTCTCGCAACGCGGTGAGCAACAGCGAGCCGGGAAGCGATGCGGATGTGGCGCAGCTGGTAGCGCATCACCTTGCCAAGGTGAGGGTCGCGGGTTCGAATCCCGTCATCCGCTCGGAGGGATCGAGGAGCCAGGACGTCCTCACCAGGCTCGATACCTTTGCGGTGGAGTGGCCGAGTGGTGAGGCAGCGGCCTGCAAAGCCGTCAACACGGGTTCGATTCCCGTCTCCACCTCTACGTCCGGACTCGTCCGGGCGCAGAACCCGCGCGATTAGCTCAGCGGGAGAGCGCTTCCCTGACACGGAAGAGGTCACTGGTTCAATCCCAGTATCGCGCACCACACGAAAGCCCCGGCCCCGGCCGGGGCTTTCGGCGTTGAAGCGCCGGCACTGCGATGCACTTCGGGACTAACCCGCGGGCCCCTGCCGTTGGGTGGATCGCCGCCGTACCGGTACCTGACCGTTCCGCCTGCGTGATGTCCGTCACGGATGATGGTTGCATGACTGCCACGCCTCGGCTCCACCATTCGACGACCGTCGGCCGGGCCGACGTGGCGAGCATGCGC
>NZ_BCSL01000095.1:0-1704 GCF_001570845.1 Dietzia papillomatosis NBRC 105045
ACAATGGGCCTGTGGAGGGCCGGTCGCTCGAAAAGCTGGGCAGTCCGTCCCGGTTTCGACTGCCGGGGACGTTGACTCACGTCTGAAATGGTGGCACTACGTCAGCGTTCGATCACGGCCACTGCCTGCCGCGGCTACCGGCGATCGCCTCTCATTCGGTCTGCTTCCACATCCAAGGTGATGAGAGACCACGTGCGGACCGTGCAAACTATTGCGCCGCAATGCTGTGTGCTTTACCGTGACGCCATGTCACAGAACGAAGCCGTGCACAGAACCCATGCTGTTCTTTCTCCGGAGCAAGTTGAGCTACTCAGGCAGCACGGAATGCCGCCGGCAGAGCCTCACCGATCAACACAGCTCCGACGTCAGGCAAAGCAGGGGCGACCGTTTCCGGTGATCTCGCGTTCTGGCCGTACGTACAAGGACCCCGACGGGCGGCCGTACGGAGAAGTCGACCAGCGCCAACAGGAGCAGGCGGACGCCGGGTACTGGAAAGTTGGCGCGGCGGTTCGTGCGGCGTTGGAGCCCATGACGATTGCGGTGGGCGGGACCGTGAAGCGCATCCGCGAGGTCACCGCGTGGACCTATCACGCCGACAGTGGCAAATGGGTGGCAACGTTCGGCCAGACCTTCGATACGCCCGAAGACAATCCGCGGATCGACGCCCTCTACCCGGACTATCCGTACCGAATCGGGGACGACTGTCCGACCCGGCGCGGAGCAGCGTATCGGCCTGAAACCTACTAGGGCGTGTCTCCTAATTGGCGTAGCCAGGTCAGGATTGCGCAGAGCGTGACGGCGGCGCGGTAGGTGATCGCGAGTTTGTCGTATCGGGTGGCCAGAGCTCGCCACTGCTTGGCCAGCGCGAAGGATCGCTCGACGACGTTGCGGTCTTTGTAGAGGTCGGCGTTGAGTTTCGGAGGCCGGCCACCGCGGGAGCCTCGGCGTTTGCGGGAGGCGATGGTGTCGCTCTTCTCGGGGATGGCCGCGGTGATTCCACGGGCGCGGAGCTGGCGGCGGATCGTGCCGGACGAGTACGCCTTGTCGGCGATCACCGCGTCGGGACGGGTGCGAGGCCTGCCCCGGCCAGGGCGCGGGACGTGGATGTCGGCCAAGACCTGTTCGAGCATCGCGCCGTCGTGTCGTTGGCCGCCGGTGACCACACTCGCCAGCGGCCGGCCGCGACCGTCGACGGCGCTGTGAATCTTGGTGGTCAGCCCGCCGCGGGAGCGGCCAATGCCGTGACCTGCAGGTTCACAGTCCAGGAAGGGGCGGTTCTTGTGATTCGATCGTGCCCCCTGTGTCCTGATCAGGGCGCGTTGTGTTTGTGCCGTGCTGGTGGGCTCGGCAGATGGTGGCATCTACCGAGACGTTCCAGTCGATCTTTCCGGCCGCATCGGCCTCGGCAAGGATGGCCTGCAAGACTCGGTCCCACGTGCCGTCTCGGGCGTAGCGGGCGTGACGCTTCCAGACCGTCTGCCAGGCCCCGAACTCCTCCCGCGGCAGGTCCCGCCAGGGAATTCCTGCTCGGTAGCGGTAGATGATGCCCTCGACGACCTTGCGATTGTCGCGGAACGGATGCCCCTGCCGTCCTTCGTTCGAGGGCAGCAGGGGCTCGATCCGTGCCCACTGCTCATCGGTGAACTGGCGAAAACGTGACTTCGTCTGTCCCATCCGGCCACGGTCTCGCGAGTCAACACTCAA
>NZ_BCSL01000096.1:0-1702 GCF_001570845.1 Dietzia papillomatosis NBRC 105045
CAGTAATGGCTCGAAGCGCGCCGAGAGTACGGCGGAGTGCGTGAGAGCGTTGCGCTCGGGCCGGCGTCACTGGCGGCCAGGTATTCGGTTTGCGAAGCCGCGGTGATGGCGTTCAGTCCGCGGGTCAGCCTGTAGGTCGCCCGGGCCTGCCAGTTCAGGCGATCTGGAGGCCGCCGAGCCCGGTGGCGCCGATATGACCGTGGAGCTTTCGCAGGTTGTGGCAGGCAGCGAGCAGTAGCCATTCACCGCGGGCGGCGTCCAGACCGCGAATCAGGAGTTGCTTGCCGTTCTGCAGGGTGCTCATCTGTCCGAAGACCGGTTCGACGATCGCTTTGCGCCGGGCGTAGACCGCTCGGCCTTTCTTCGTGGCGAGCTTGCGGGCCATGCGCTGCTTGTCCGTGGCGCTGGCCGGGATCGGTCCCCGGGGGGCGATCGGCGCCGGTTCCCCGCTGCGCTGTCGTCCGGTGGCGATGAAGAACTCGGTGCCCTGCTCGCCGGTGACCTCGGCGGAGGCGGCGAGGTTCGCGGCTGAGCAGTACCCGGCATCGGCGAGCATCTGCTTCGGGGCCTGCCCCGTGTTGCTGATGGCCTGCTCGGTCATGGGGATGAGGTTGCCGACGTCGGCGGCACAGTCGTTGACCTCGGCCGCCACGATGATCTGATGGGCGGCATCGACCACGGCCTGGCCGTTGTAGCACTGAGCGAACGACCCGTCCCCGGTGAGCATGATCTTCGACTCCGGGTCGGTGAAGTTGCGCTGGGCCTTCGGCCTGGGCGTGGCGCGCTCGGCGGCCTCAGCGGCCTTCTGCGCGACGGTGTCTTCGTCTTCGCCCTTACCGCGGGCCTTAGCCTCAGCCTTCTCCGCCGCATCGGCGGCGGCGTCGGCTTCCAGAGCAGCTTTGGCCTGGCGCAGCTTGACCAGGCGAGACTCTCGGCGGGCCAGCTCATCGGGCAGCTCGTCCCCGCGCCGGTTCTTGCCGAACTTGGCGTCCTCGGCCTTGTCGATGGCCTCGGCGGCGGCCAGCAGATCGGAGACCTCCTGGGCCAGTACCTTCTCCTTGTCCGTCAGCCGCGCGTACGACATGGCCTTGCGTTTGGAGGCGTTCGCCCGCAGCTTCGTCCCATCCAGCGCGACCTGTCCAAGCGTGACCATCCCGGCGGCCTGGCACAACGCCAACGCCTGCAAGAACAGGTTGCCCAGCGCGGCCAGGTGCCTCTTGCGAAACCTGGCGATCGCGCGGTAGTCCGGGGCCGCCCCGGCCGCCAACCACCGGAAAGCGACGATGTCGGTGCAGGCCTTCTCGATCCCGCGGGAGGAGCGCACCCCCGTGGTGTAGCCGAAGATCAGCAACCGCACCATCAACCGCGGATCGTACGGCGGGGCCCCGCGCCCCTCCTGGTAGGAGACGTAGATCCGCGATAAATCCAGGTGCTCATCGACCAGATCCGCCACGAACCGTGCCAGATGATCGGCCGGAAGCCAGTCATCCAGCGACGGCGGCAGCAACAACCCCTGGCCCGGGTCGAACGCCCGAAATGTCTTGCCTGCGCCCACCGGCTCGACCTCGCCCTGCCGGTCAGCCCGCTCGACGCGGAACTCCTCGGCGGCGAACAACCCTTCCTCGCCCATGACGACAATTATCCCGCCGAACCCGCCCCATCAGCGGACCTGAACTGGCGTGTTACTGACCCACGCTCCTAG
>NZ_BCSL01000098.1:0-1678 GCF_001570845.1 Dietzia papillomatosis NBRC 105045
AGCACCGAAAACGATATAAGCCAATAAACGGTTGGAGCTCGACGAATATCAGTGTAGTGTCACAGAAGGTCAGCCTGTGAAGCTCGCTAACATCTGCCGTGATTAGGTTAAGCTTTCGGCTAGCACGGCTGTTGCGCACGGTCATGAGACTTGGAAATGGGAAGGTGCCTACATGTGGATACTTAACGGCCTCATGCAAGGTCTGCGTTTAACCGTGGTAGCTACTTTGGTGGCTCTAGTTTCGATTGCCGCCGTCCCCGCTTCAACTGCACAGGCAGCGCGAGGCAATCTTACCTGTGACTCACTCTATTCGGTGGATGGAGGTGGAAACTACGCTAAAAAAATTAATCCTACGACCGGGTTGTCATCAGATTCCTTCAAACTTGAAGGCTCAAGCCGGCACAACCAATTGGGTATCGGTACGGGGGGCGCGTATGCGATTTATACCGCGACCGAAGGATCGAGTAATAACCTTACACACTATGTCTACAACTGGAATGCTACGACGGATACGACATCCAAAGTTGAAAGTCCTGTCGCAGTATCTACCCATGGTGCAATCAACCCCGCCAACGGTTGGTTTTACTACGGCGGACTAGGTGGCAGCAACGACACCCTCACGCTTCACGGTTACAACCCTGCTACGCCTGCTGTTGCGCCCGTTAAGGTGATGACTGTCAATCTTCCGGGCTCGAAAGGCGGGAATGGTGACCTCGCTTTCGACGCTGGCGGAAATATGTATGTCGTCGCCGCCTCAAGTACCGAAGGTGGCATCTGGTCCGTTGACGGGCCCATGCCTACGACGGGTTCGGTAACGGTAACCGGGACCCAGGTCACTGCTTTGACGCCACAGTTCGCCTCAGCGAACTCAATCGCGTTCGGTCCAGACGGTTACTTGTACGTCGGTTCCCGTGCTTTCCTGCGCCAAGTCGATCCGAGCAACGGTCAGTTGAAGAGTGCGGTTCCGAACTGGCCAAACATGACCGACATGGCTTCGTGCAGCAACCCGGTCAGTATTAAGCTGGACAAGGATCTCCCCGCGGGGCGCTTTGAACCCACAGACCAATTTGGCCTAAAGATTTCCGGCGCCGGCCTGACTGAAGGCACGACCGCCGTCACTGACGGCCCCGCTGAAGGCGTGCAGACCGCTTCCGTGGGGCCAGTTCTGGGTTTGGCTGGCCAGACCTATACGGTCACGGAGACCGCGGCAGGCACCGCGAACTTTGCAAACTACGACACGAGTTATAAGTGTGTCGACGATGTGGGTGTGACAGTCGTTGAAGGGACAGAAAAAACAGCGACATTCACTCCTGACAGTGGGCGAAGCGTGTCGTGCAGGTTCACAAACACAGCTAAGAAACCAAATATCAAGCTCGTGAAAGATGCCGAGTTGATGGGGTCGTGGGCAGCGGGACAGAAGGTTAAGTACTCGTTCACGGCCACGAACACCGGCAATCAGCCGCTGACCAATGTAGCTGTAGAAGAGGTCTCGTTTTCGGGCAGCGGTACGACTCCCGTGATTACGTGTGACGTAGCAGAGCTGGCTGTAGGAGCTGAAGCTAAATGCTCTGCGGAGTACACATTGACGCAAGCTGATATAGACACTGGCAGCGTGTTAAACGCTGCGAAGGCAGTGGGTACATCCCCCGAGGGTGTGCAGGTTGAGGCAACGGATGAC
>NZ_BCSL01000099.1:0-1664 GCF_001570845.1 Dietzia papillomatosis NBRC 105045
CCCCGCTGATTCATGGGGCGTGATGGAGTCGGGTTTCTACGGATGTTGTGTCCGGCGGGTCGTGTAGACGTGTTTGGGCGCCGGCTGGCGCTGCCGGTGGGCGGGTCTCCGGGTGGTGCTGTCGTGGGTGGGCAGGTGGGGTCAGGCCGGTTTGGGGATCGCGGCGATCGTGTGGAACACCGCTTCGATGGCGGTGGCCCAGGGCCAGGTCTCGGGGATTTTGACCCGTCTACGTCGGCTGCTGCGGGTCAGTAGGGCGGCGACGTGGAGGAAGCGGTAGCGCATCGCTTTGGGCTCGCACGCTGCGAGGATGGTGGCGGCGCCGGTGCAGGCCAGCATCCGGGTCCAGGCGACGAGGTCGGCGGCGATCATCACCGCCACCAGCCATGCCTGGTTGAGAGCGAACTCTCGCGAGGGCAGACGGCCCAGGCCGGTGTCTTTGGCGTGGCGGATCCGGTCCTCCACCCGGGCGTGCGCCCGATGCCTGGCCTCGAGGAACTGCAGTTGACCGGTGGCGGTGTTGGTGACGAACGCCTGGTAGCGCCACCCGTCGAGTTCCTCGAACATCGACAACTGGGCGCCGGGGTGGGGCCGCTCACGGCGGACGATGACCCGCATCCCGTCGGGCCACTTGGCGAGCATCCTGGGCGGCAGCAGTCCAGTCAGCTCGGCGATCTCCGCGCCCGGCCTCAGGTCGCCGTCTTGATTCACCGCTGGCCCCCACGCGGTGTCGGGGGCGATCGCGATGGCCCGGCGGATTCCGGCGGTGATCGAGAAGCCGACCGAGTACTCCACCCGCCGACCACGGATCCGATTCTGCTCGGAGATCCACTCCAACAGGTCATGGGAGGCGCCGGCGCCGTCGGATCGGATCAGCACATCACGCCGATGGGCGGCGGGAATCTGGGCGATGGCTTGCCCCAGGACGTCGATGTGGTCGGCCGCGGTGTTCGACCCCGCGTTGCCCGGCCGCAAGCTCGCAGCGAGGAACTCTTCTGTGTTGTCGCACCACACGCCGATCGGGTGGTAGCCGAAGGTGCGCTTGTAGGTCGGCGCGCTCTGTTCTTTCTCGCTGTGGGTGACCACGATGGTGGCGTCCACATCGAGCACGACCGTGTCCCCCAGATCCCGGCCCGCGCACTTGGAGGCCGGCACCCCGCCGGGCAGCTGGGACCACACATGCCGCCGCGTACGGGCCCGCGCGACCTGGATCTTCTTGCGTTTACCAGCGGTGACCTCGTCCAGGGCGCGCCACACCGTCGGAGAGGAGGCGACCGGACCCAGGACAGTGGATTGGTGGCGCAGGACGCGGATGTCGGCGATGGACGTGCCGCCACCTGTGAGCATCACCGCGACATCGGTCAACACCCTGCCACGGTCATGGATCGGGATGGATCGGCGCTGCGCCATGGCCCCCGACAGCTCGGCGGTCAGGCCGACGCGATCAGCCAGAAGACGCGGCGCGATGACCCCGGCATGAGCAATCACCCCGACATCCTCGACGGAGAACGACAGACCAGACGACCACGAAGTACGCTTCACCTACCGAGTGCTTTCTGCTTGAGGATCAGGAACCTTAGACAAGTCCCAGTTTCCCCTGTTCAGGAAGCACTTCGGTCTATTTTCACCCAGCGATCCGCAGATCCCCGTGAACTACCGGGGCT
>NZ_BCSL01000100.1:0-1655 GCF_001570845.1 Dietzia papillomatosis NBRC 105045
CGTGGAGGTCATGGCAGACTCGCATCGCTCCCTCTCCGGCCTCACTCACCTCGACTCGGAGGGCCGCGTGCGGATGGTCGACGTCGGCGACAAGGCCGTGACGACGCGCACCGCCACCGCCGAGGGGGTCTTCCGCACGCGCCCGGACGTGGTGACGATGGTCGCGGGCGACGCGCTCGGCAAGGCGGATGTCCTGGCCACCGCGCGCCTGGCCGGCATCGGGGCCGCCAAGAAGACGTCGGAGCTCATCCCGCTGTGCCACCAGATCCCGCTGGACTCGGTGAAGGTGCACTTCGACCTCGACGACGAGTCCGGCGAGATCCTCGTCCGCGCCACCGCCAAGACGACCGGTCGGACGGGCGTGGAGATGGAGGCGCTCACCGCCGTGTCGATCGCGGGGCTCACGCTGCACGACATGGTCAAGGCGGTCGACCCGCTCGCCACCATGGACGGTGTCCGCCTCGCCGCCAAGTCGGGCGGCAAACGCGGTGACTGGAGGCGGGAAGACCACGGCACCGAACCGAGTGGTGGGATCGACGACGACGACGAGGGCGGCCGCTCGAACTCCGGGCCCGCTGCTCTCGAGGTCGGCCGGACCGGCGTCGTCGTCGTCTCCTCCACGGCCGCCGCCCGCGGCGACCGCACCGATACCACCGGGCCCGCCATCGAGGCCTGGCTGCGTGAGCGCGGCTTCTCGCCGGTGGAGGTGCACGTCGTGGCCGATGCGGATGTGGCCACCGCGGTCACCGAGCACGTGCGCCGCTCGCCGGCGGTCCTGCTCACCACCGGCGGCACGGGGGTCGCGCCCGACGACCGCACGCCCGAGGCGACGGCGCCGCACCTGACACTCGAGCTGCCGGGGGTCGCGGAGGCGATGCGGGCCCGCGGGCTGGCGGCGACGCCCACCGCCGCGATGAGTCGTGGTCTCGCCGGGTTCGCCGGGCGCACGTTGGTGGCGAACCTGCCCGGGTCGTCGGGCGGGGTCAGCGACGGGCTGGCGGTGCTGGACGAGTTGCTCGAGCACCTGCTGGACGTTCACGCCCACGGTGGTGGTCACTGATGTCGGCCCCGACCCCGGCCTCGGGACAGCCCTCCGGGCCGAACTCCGAGCCGCACCCCGCGCCGCTGGCCCGGATCACCGACGAGCGGATCGAGCCCCGCGAGGTCGAGCAGGCCGTGTGGAGCTCGGCGGATGGCGCGATGGTGACGTTCTCCGGGATCGTGCGGGATCACGACGCCGGTCGCGCCGATGTCGAGCACATCGAGTACTCCGCTCACCCTGTCGCGCAGGATGTGCTGGCCCGGCTCTGCGCGGAGGTGGCCCGCGAGCACAGCGGCCCCGCCGACGCCGACGGTCGGCCCGTCGATCCGCAGCGCGTGACGCGCGTGGGCGCGGTGCACCGGGTGGGCGTGTTGACGGTGGGTGAGGTCGCGGTGGTCGCGGTGGCGGTGGCGCCGCATCGGGCGGAGGCGTTCACGGCGTGTTCGGACCTCATCGAGCGCCTCAAGCACGAGGTGCCGATCTGGAAACGCCAGCGCTTCTCCGACGGCTTGTCGGAGTGGGTGGGCGTCGGCGACTGCTGAGTAGCACCGGCGGCGCGCCGCCGCAGGGTTTCAGGCGGGGCTGGGCGTCAGGCGGGGCGGGTGTGGGGGCT
>NZ_BCSL01000101.1:0-1598 GCF_001570845.1 Dietzia papillomatosis NBRC 105045
CCTGACTTCCACAAGTTTTAGTGTCACCCTGAGTTGATCGCGTCGATGACGGCTCGCGCGGCGTCCGAGATTGTGGGTTCGACGAGCATTTCGTGGTCGCCGATGGCAACGGTGACGGTGCGCAGGGGCCGCAGGGTGGTGACGATCTTCTTGATCGACATGCCGGTGACGTCCTGCAGGTGCCGGGCCACTGCCAGGGCCGCGAACACGACGGTCAGATGAGCTTCGATCGCATCGCGGGTGCGGTGGAAGATCGGGCGGGCCCTCAGGTCAGCCTTGGCCATACGGAAGGACTGCTCGACTTTCCAGAGGTCGTGATAGGCCGCCACGACGGCATGGGCGTCCATGACCTCCGACGCGATGTTGGTGACGTACCCCTTGTAACCTGCAGATTCTCGGGCCCGCTGGATCGAGACCTCGTCCAGGATCACCTTCTGGTCGGTGATTTTGACGAACCGCTGCTTCTTGAGTGGCTCTGCCCGGTCGGCGACGCGTTGAGCGCGGTCAATCTGCGCGTTTAGCGTCCGCCGGTCTCGTTTGGCCCGCTCCCATTTGTAGTGCCACACCACCCGCCGGTCGCGCCGGTCCCGGCCCTGTCCCATGGGGCGGATCAGCTCCACGACGCCGTCGTCGGCGATTGCGTTGCCGCGGCGGCCGAAGTGGTCCTCGAGCTCTTTGGGCGCCTTGGAAGTGCGGGAGCCGACGATGAACGACAGGCCCGCGTCCTCCAGCGCATTGAGGTTGGCCGCCGACAGCATTCCCGCATCGGCCACCACGACCATGTCGCTGATCTGGTGGCGCTCTTGGAAGGCCGTGATGACCGGGATTAGCGTCTTGGTCTCTGCCTTGTTGCCCTCGAAGACGTGCACGTCCAGCGGGAACCCATCCCGGGCCACCAGCAGGCCCACGGTGATCTGCGGGTCGACCTTGCGCTCTTTACTCATGCCGACTTTACGCAGGTCATCTTCTTTCTCGGCCTCGAAGTACAAGGTGGTCAAGTCGTAGAGCACCAACGCCACGCCAGGGCCGCCGGTGCGGGTGACGTGGGCCCAACATGCGGTGGCGATCAGGCTGCGGTAGTCCCGGCCGACCACTCGCTGTAGACAGTTGTAGAGCGTATTGACGTGCGGCGGCTTGGTCCCCAACTCGGCCAGGACCCGAACCGAGTCCAACTTGCTGGTCGGCTCCACCACACGGCACAGCACCAGGTCGCGGAACACCGGATCGCCCACCACGTCGAAGCCCAGCCTGGCGTACGTGCCAGTCAATCCTTGCCACAGGATCCGCGCCGTGGACTGCTGGATCCGCGCGGCTGTCGCTGCCGGCACGTCGATCACCGCGCCGCTGTGCTCGCTCAACTCCAGGTCTAACGCCTGCTGATCGCCCTGGATGCGCTGCTTGGCGACCTCGATCAACGCCGCCAACTCGCCGGGGGTGTGAGCCGAACCCAGGTGCTCGCGCACCACCAAGCGGCCGTTGGTCCATTCGACCAACTGCACGCCCGTGGCCCCCGACCCCGTCGGCACCTTCCGAAATTTCAGCCCCACAGGCCCAACCTACCGGCCCGTTTAGTGTCACAAACGCCAGCACCGAACTCG
>NZ_BCSL01000102.1:0-1578 GCF_001570845.1 Dietzia papillomatosis NBRC 105045
GATAGAGGCCGCAGGCGGTGTCGAGGGCTTCTGCGGGAGTGCCTGAGGGCCATCCGTTTGGCAGGGCGGCTTGCTGGTAGTCGTCGTGGCTGGCGCGGTAGATCGCAAAACCCCACTGGCTGGCTGATCCGGCGTAGCGCAGTCGGCAGAGCTTGACTTCGTCCCCGTCGGTCAAGGTGGCATCGATGTAGGCGAATCCGGCCCGGTAGCGGGTGTGCAGGGCCTGGATCTGGGGCCACCGTTCGGCAGCGCGGGCCAGGAGTTTCTGTCGCAGTGAGGTCTGTGTCGAGTCGGGGATCTTGGCCATGGTCTCCATCATCGCCGCCGCCGTTTCTCGCCCTCGACTTTCGGCTTGTTCC
This sequence comes from Dietzia papillomatosis NBRC 105045, assembly GCF_001570845.1. Classification (NCBI taxonomy): domain Bacteria; kingdom Bacillati; phylum Actinomycetota; class Actinomycetes; order Mycobacteriales; family Dietziaceae; genus Dietzia; species Dietzia papillomatosis. The sequence continues at coordinate 360 of NZ_BCSL01000102.1, forward strand.
GGCGTGGCGGCTTGGCGGGCGCCGCTGGGTGCGTCAGAAATGAACATGCCTCCCACCAGCGCCGTTATCGTCATCCTGTCCGGCAAAGAACGCGACGTGCTGACCCGCCGCGCGCACGCTGCTCGTTGTGCGCACCGCGATGTACTGCGAGCCCGGATCGTCCTGGCGGCCGCTGCCGGTGATGCCAACGCTGCGATCGCCCGCGAGGTCGGGGTGTGCGAAGACACGGTGCGCCAGTGGCGGCATCGGTTCTGCACCGAGCGCCTGGAGGGTCTCAAAGATCGGCCCCGCTCGGGACGACCGCGAGTGTTCACCCCCGTCGAGGTCGCCCAGGTCAAAGCGTTGGCGTGTACGCGCCCGGCTGACCACGGTCTGCCACTGACCAGATGGTCGGCCGCCGAGTTGAGAGCCCACGCCGTGGCCACAGGGCTGGTGCGCCCCGTGGCGTCGGCGACGATCGGGCGCTGGCTGGCCGCAGATGCGATCAAGCCGTGGCAGCACCGGTCGTGGATTTTTCCCCGCGACCCCGACTTCGCCGTCAAGGCCGCCCGGGTGCTGGACCTGTACCACCGGCGCTGGAACGGCGTTGCTCTCGGCGACGATGAGTACGTCATCAGTGCGGACGAAAAATCACAGCTCCAAGCCCTCAAACGCCGTCACGCCGAGACTCCCGCCAGGCCCGGTCAGCCGCGGCGCGTGGAGTTCGAGTACCGCCGCGGTGGGACGTTGGCCTACTTCGCCGCCTACGACGTCCACCAGGCCCGCGTGATGGGGATGACCGCACCCAAGACAGGGATCGCCCCGTTCACCGAACTGGTCGAGCAGGTGATGACCCAAGAGCCATACGCATCCGCGAAGCGAGTGTTCTGGGTCGTCGACAACGGCTCATCCCACGCAGGTCAGGCCTCGAAAGACCGGATGCGTCATGCGTTTCCCAACGCGGTCCTGGTGCACCTTCCGGTGCACGCCTCGTGGCTCAACCAGGTCGAAATCTACTTCTCGATCCTGCAGCGCAAAGCCATCGCCACCGGCGACTTCGCAGACCTCGACGATCTCGCCGCACGCATCCTCGCGTTCCAGGATCGCTACAACCGAAGCGCCGAACCGTTCGGCTGGAAGTACACCCGCGACGACCTCAACCGCCACCTCGACCGCCTCAACAACGACGGCACCCTCCGCGCAGCATGACCCCCGACGAACTAACGGAGATGCCCACTAG
>NZ_BCSL01000103.1:0-1534 GCF_001570845.1 Dietzia papillomatosis NBRC 105045
CCGGCGGCGACATGAGCCGGGTGGACAATTCCACGTACCAACGACTGAACGGAGAAGATTGTGGATGCAACAATGCTCGCGCTCACTCTGAGCGTGTGCGCGTACTGCGCGATCGCGGTGACCGTGATGGTCGCCGAGCCCGCCGGTCGCGGACATCACATTGGCCGTCCGGGGACGTTCGTCGGCATCGCCTCCGGCGTGACAGGCCTGGGACTGTCCGGAGTCGCCGTCCTGGCGTCGTCGGCGGTCCTGCCCATGGTCGCCGGAGGCGCCATCGGCGCCGGCCTCATCGGAGCTGGCCTCGGCTTGGCCCTGAGTGAGGCGGTGAAGGCTCTTCCCGCCGGCAGGGATTGAACTTTGAGGGCCCGGCCCCGGCGAGTCGCCATTGACGGGCCTGGCACATCTACAGCCGGTTGCTATCCAGCGTGCCGGGGTAAACCTGTCAGGATGGACGGGTGACCTCCCGGGACCTGGACCTGCCATCCAACTATGGGCGCCTCGTCGAGGATCTCAAGGACAGGGTCCGACGAGCACAGGTCACCGCGCAGCGAAGGGTCAACACCCAGCTGATCGAGCTGTACTGGTCCATCGGACAGGCTGTGCGCGAGGAGAGCGCCCGGCAGGGGTGGGGTAGCGGTGTGATTCGCAGGCTCGCCGAGGATCTTCGGGCCGAGTTTCCCCAAATGAAGGGCTTTTCTGCCCGAAACCTGCAGTACATGGCGACCTTCGCCGGCGCCTGGACTGCCGGACCAATCGCGCAACAGCCTGTTGCGTACTTGCCCTGGGGGCACGTGACTGTCCTGCTGGACAAGCTCAGCGCTCAGGACGATCGAGACAAGTACGCAGCCGCGGCCGTCGAGCACGGCTGGTCGCGCAACGTGCTGGCCAACATGATCGCCAGCAGCGCCCTCGAACGCCGCGGGGCGGCTCCGTCGAATTTTGCGCAACAGCTTGTTGCGCAAGATTCCGAGCTTGCCCAGCAGATCGCCAAGGACCCGCTGATCCTTGATTTTCTGGACCTGTCCGGCGAGGTCGCCGAGCGTGAGCTCGAGGAGTCCCTGACCGACCGGATCGTCGATACGCTGCGCGAGCTCGGCCCGGGATTCGCTTTCGTGGGAAGACAAGTGCACTTCGACGTCGGGGGCGAGGACTTCTACGCTGACCTACTGTTCTTCCACGTCGAGCAATTGCGGTACGTCGTCATTGAGCTCAAGACCGGCAAGTTCAAGCCAGAACACGCCGGGCAGCTGCAGTTCTACGTCGCCCTGGTCGAGGATCGCCTGCGCCGCGCCTCGCATGCCCCGACTGTCGGGATCCTGGTCTGCGGCAGCCGCAATGATCGTGTCGTCCGCTACGCACTGAACCAAGCCGGCGCACCCCTGGCCGTCTCAACCTTCAGCTATGAGGCCCTACCCGCCGCAGAGCAAGAGGCACTACCCAGCGAAGACGACCTCACCGCAGCCCTGGCCCAAATCACCGAGAACGACCAAGACCACTCGTAAACAACGCTGGAACACACCGTAGCCCCAAAACA
>NZ_BCSL01000104.1:0-1530 GCF_001570845.1 Dietzia papillomatosis NBRC 105045
GCGGTGATTGTCAACCTGTTGTGAGTCATTCAGGCGGCGATGAGGGTTGCCGCGATCGGTGGGATCGTCAGTCGTGAGCCGTCGTTTGCCAGGTTGATCGTGACGGTGGTGTTCGGGGTGGGGATCTGGGGTCGTTTGCGGTAGCGGCCCGCGTGCTGGCGGTAGTGCTCATCGAGCCTGGTCTGCCGGGTGCGGGCCGCGTCGACCCAGGTGCCGTCGTGAACGGACGCCGGGGTGTAGCCGGCCAGTCCGCCGTGATGGTGTCGATGGTTGTAGTACTCAACCCATTCGGCGATCCACTCGGTGGCATGATCGAGGTCGCGGAAGGCCCGCGGGTAGGCGTGCGCGCTCTTGACCGTGGCGAACCACGATTCGATGTAGGCGTTGTCGTTACTGACCCCGGGCCGGATGTACGAGCAGGTCACGCTTTTGTTCTCGAGTTCGCCGCGTAGGTGCTTGGAGGTCATGGCCGAGCCGTTGTCGGAGTGAACGATTTCGACCTTGCCGTCTGAGGCATCGATGATGGTGGTTAGAAGTTCAGCGGCGATGTAGCGGTCTTCGCGGGTCTGGATCGTCCATCCGACGATTTTGCGGGAGTACAGGTCGATTACCGAGTACAGCGCAAAGCTCTGTCTGGTTGTGCGTCCGGGCAGGAACGAGATGTCCCAACACAACACCTGATCGGGCCGGCTGGCCTGCAGTGTGGGGCTATCCCGCGGCGCGTTGGGGCGTCGTCGTCGACGGACAGGGGTGGTGCGCACCTTGGCGGCCACCCGCTGAAAGGTCGCCTGACTGGCCAGCACCGGTCCGGTATCGATGTGCTCGTACCAGGCCTGCCGCACACTGCGCCCCTTCGCCAGCGAGGCGTTGACCGTATCGGCGACCTGCGCTGACTCTGCCTCAGTCAACGCATGGGGCTGCTTGCGATCGGCGTGGGCGATCGGCTCCGCCACCCGGGCTCGGGGCTTGCGCCGAACATGAAACGAGCCCCGGGACAGGCCGATCATTGCCAGCGCCGACCGCTGACTTCGGCCTGCCGCCTTGAGTTCCTCCAGCAGGGCGTTCTCGGCCGCGATCAGCTCCTCGTGCTCTCGCCGCTGCTGCTCGGTCCAGTCGGGTCCTCCCCGTCGTCGGCCACGCCAAGTGAGTGCATGACCGATATAGCTTTTCCCAGCGCATCAACGACCTTGCGCTCGGAATCCAATTCCGTTTCCAGCTTGGCGATTCTGGCGTTCAGACGCCTAACCTCAGCTGCATCTTCCCTGGTCATCTCCCCAGTCTGACGCGGGATGACGTTCCCGTCGAGGTCACCGTCAGCCAACGCGGCCACCCACCGCCGCATCTGCCACTCAGCGATCCGGTGCTCCTGCAGGAACGCGGCCTTGGTGCCATACCGGCACTCGACGTACTCGAGCGCCAACCGCCGCCTCTCCTCAACGCTGCGCTCGCGTGATGGAACAACCACCGTCATCTCGACACCCTCCCGCCAGCGCCCATCGCCGACTCACAACCAGCCTGAGCCACAGGGCG
>NZ_BCSL01000105.1:0-1512 GCF_001570845.1 Dietzia papillomatosis NBRC 105045
AGGTGAGGTCAGGCTGGTTTGGGGATGGCGGCGATTGTGTTGAACACGGCGACGATGGCGGTGGCCCAGGGCCACGTTTCGGGGATCTTCACTTTTCGCCGTCGTCCGCTACGAGTCAGCCGGGCTGCCACGTGCAGGAAGCGGTAGCGCAGCGCTTTGGGCTCGCACAAGGCCAGAACTGCGGCCGCGCCGATGCAGGCCAGCATCCGGGTCCAGGCCACGAGATCCGCGGCGATCATCACCGCCACCAGCCAGGCCTGATTGAGCGCGAATTCCCGTGAGGGCAGACGGCCGAGCCCGGTGTCTTTCGCGTGGCGGATCCGGTCCTCAACCCGGGCGTGAGCCCGATGCCTGGCCTCGAGGAACTGCAGCTGACCAGTGATGGTGTTGGTCACGAACGCCTGGTAGCGCCACCCGTCGATCTCCTCGAACATCGACAACTGGGCGCCGGGGTGGGGCCGTTCGCGGCGCACGATCACCCGCATCCCGTCCGGCCACTTCGCGAGCATCCTGGAGGCGAGCAACCCGGTCAGCTCAGCAACTTCAGCCCCGTCCCGGATGTCGCCGGAGGGATTCAACGCTGGCCCCCACGCAGCCTCGGGAGCGATCGCAATGGCCCGGCGCAACGGGGCGGTGACCGAGAACCCGACCGAGTACTCCACCCGTCGACCGCGGATGCCGTTCTGTTCGGTGATCCAATCCAGAAGGTCATGGGAGGCACCGGCGCCGTCGGAGCGGATCAGCAGGTCGCGCCGGTGAGCGGCGGGGATCTGGGCGATTGCTTGGCCCAGGACGTCGATGTGGTCGGCGGCGGTGTTTGACCCGGCGTTGCCCGGGCGCAGGCTCGCGGCGAGGAACTCTTCTGTGTTGTCGCACCACACGCCGATCGGGTGGTACCCGAACGTGCGCTTGTACGTCGGCGCGGCGTTCTCCTTCTCGCTGTGGGTGACCACGATGGTGGCGTCCACATCGAGCACGATCGTCGATCCGAGGTCCCGACCTGCACATTTGGATGCGGGAACCCCGCCGGGCAGGTGGGACCACACGTGACGCCGGGTACGGGCCCGCGCGACTTGGATCTTCTTACGCTTGCCGGCAGTGATCTCGTCCAGGGTCCGCCACACCGTCGGTGCTGAGGCCACCGGGCCCAGGGCGCCGGACTGGTGGCGCAGGACGCCGATGTCGGAGATGGACTCGCCGCCATCGGCGAGCATCACCGCGACATCGGTCAACACCCGGCCGCGGTCATGGATCGGGATGAACCGGCGGCGAGCCATGGCCCCTGACAGCTCGGTGGTCAGACCGACCTGATCAGCCAGAAGGCGTGGAGCGATGGCGCCGGCGTGAGAGATCACCCCGACACCATCGGCAGTAACGGACAGACCAGCCGACCACGAAGTACGCTTCACCTACCGAGTGCTTTCTGCTTGAGGACCTGGAGCTCTAGACAAGTCCCAGTTTCCCCTGTTCAGGAAGCACTTCGGTCTATTTTCGCCCAGCGATCCGCAGATT
>NZ_BCSL01000106.1:0-1355 GCF_001570845.1 Dietzia papillomatosis NBRC 105045
CGCGGAGGTGAGCTGGTGGGCGCGATCGGCCACGGTGGAGATGACCTGACCCACCAGGTCCGATTCCGGCTGTTCGCCGCGGGCCAGGCGCTGGAGATCATCGGTGGCCACACGGGCCTGCTCGGCCAAGCGCTGCTGCTGGGTGGCCGCCTGGGACAGGGCCTCATCGCGTGCCGAGGAGGCCAGGGACTTGGCATGATCACGCGCTTCGTTGGTGACCTGGGACGCTTCCTGGCGGGCGGTGCCCGCCACTTGCCCGGCGGCGCCCTTGGCCTGATCGGTGATCTGGGAGGCCTGCTCGCGAGCGGCATCTGGGGTTGAGTCGGTGCCCTGTGAGTTCGATGTCATCGTCGGTGCCCTTCTTGCGAGTCGGCTCGCCTACCCGGCGAGCTTGGTGGTGACGTGCACGCCGTTATTGGCCTGACAGGCGCCGCCGGCTGGGTGCCGGGCGGCGCCTGTCACAGGGCCTGAGTCGGGCTAGCGCCGCGTGGTCTGGTCGGTGTCTCCGTCGATGTCGATGTGCTCGGTGCGGACCTCCTCCGACACGGTCTCGGTGTCGGTGACCTTCTCCTTGCCCACACGAAGGCGCTCGCGCTCGACCGTCTCCTTCTCCACCACCGGACGCTCTTCACGAAGAGTGATCTCCTCGACGTGCTCACCGTCACTGACCTCGTCGAGGCCACCCTTGCGGACCGTGCCGCCGGCGTCCTCGCGCTCGACGACGAGCTTTTCCTTGGAGACGGGAACCTCGACGTTCTCGGTCTCCGTGGTCGTGTACTTGCGCAGCCGCACCCGGCCGGTCTCTTCGGTGCGCGTGCCGACGTTGAGGCGCTCCTCGTGCGCGGTCACGGTGTCGGTGGCCTCATGGCCACCCTCACGCGACTGCCCGGTGGCGCCAGCCTTCACGCGGGCATCGACGTCATCATCAGACACCGTGGCGCGGTCGGTACGGCCGGTGGCCGCCCCTCCGCCGGTGAGTCCGTAGTGGCTGTAGAGCCGGTCCTCTTCAGCGGGAGAAAGATCTCCACCGGCATCGATACGGGGAGCGTCCTTGACCTGGTCTTTGGTGTACGCCACCCGTACGTCGTCGTCGCCCAGTTGCGCGCCCTGAAGCGGTACGAAGCTCTCCGACATCCCGAACAGGCCCGTGGAAACGGTGGCGAACGAAGGCTGGCCGCTGTCGTTGTCGACATACAACGTCCCGAGCTTGCCGATCTTGTCTCCGGAATTGTCGTAAACAGTGGCATTAGCCAGACGATCAAACGAATTGTCGGTCATGTTTCGAACTCCTTGCAGTAGGGAACAAAGCGACCTCGACCACGAACCGGAACCTAACTATCCGATCGTTGCCTTCA
>NZ_BCSL01000107.1:0-1343 GCF_001570845.1 Dietzia papillomatosis NBRC 105045
ATGCTCCTATGGATGTCAAGCGGCTTTGGCGAGGTCGGCGGTGGTCGGTGCTTTGGTGGCGGGGTCGCGAGCCTGTAGGTCGTTGATCAGGGCATGGTAGATCTCGCGCGCGATGTGGCGTTTGAGGCAGCGCATGATGTCTTTCTTGGACAGGCCTTGCGCGGTTCGTCGGTCAACGTAGGAGCGGGTGCGTTCGTCCCATCGCATGCGGCTCAGTGCGATGGTATGCAGGGCGTGGTTCGCGGCCCGGTCGCCACCGCGGTTGAGTCGGTGTCGGTCTCGTCGTCCTGAAGAGGCAGGGATCGGGGCCACGCCGCACAGGTGCGCGAACGCCGCTTCGGAGCGCAGCCTGTCTGGGTTGTCGCCCGCGGTGGCCAGAAGCTGCCCGGCGACGTCAGGTCCCACGCCCATGCGGTTCATCAGGGTCGGAGCCGTCTGCGCGGTCAGGGCTTTCAGCTCGACGTCGAGGTCGGCGATCTCCTCACTCAGTGCCAGGATCCGGCGGCTCAGAATGCGTAGTGCCGCCTTGGTCGCGCCGAGGGGACTAGCGAGGTCGCTGGGACGGAACCGGGCGCAGACTGCGGCCAGCTCGCGGGCGGGCAGGCCACGCAACTGGGCTCGCAATTCCTCCGGAGCGGTGATCACCAGCTGCCTGGCCTGGTTGATCGCTTGGGTACGGGCCTTGACCGCGGAGCGCCGAGGCACACGCAAGGCCCGGACGGCCTCCACGATCCCGTCGCGGGTCTTCGGCACGCCAGTGGCACGCCCGGAGGCGACCGCGGTAGCAGCGGCATAGGCGTCTATCGGGTCGGACTTGCCCTTCATCCGCCGGGTCTTGCGGTCGGGTCGGTCGACTTCGACCACCGATAGTCCGGCCCGGGCCAGCACCCGAGACAGCTCGGCGCCGTAGGCACCGGTGCCCTCGACCCCAACGGCCTGCACGGTGCCGTGGCCGCCGAGCCATGAAAGTAGCTGCCGGTACCCGGAACCCGTGGCCGGGAACTCTCGGTCGGCCAGATGCCGCCCGAGGGAGTCGATCACCGCCGCGTGATGGGTCTGGCCATGCGTATCCACTCCGGCGATGACATGCACGTGCTGATCGGACATCATGGTCACTGCTGCCTTTCTCGTTGATCCCGGTGGGGCAGCACGCGCCGGCCAGGCGGGCGGACAAGACAGTGGCGGGGCTTCTGAACCAAGCTCCTATGAGGTCACAAACGCCCGTCCGGTCGCGTGCGTAGCGATCCCCCGAGCGGGCCGACAAATCCGCTTCTAGTCAGCCACCGCGACGGTCAGCCCGTGAGTCAGACCCGCCCGAAGAACCACTACACACATCATCACTG
>NZ_BCSL01000108.1:0-1339 GCF_001570845.1 Dietzia papillomatosis NBRC 105045
AGCGCCCGCCGTGAGCGAGCCGACCGTCAGCACCGCGAACTGCCCCGGCTCCACCTCGCGCGAGACGACGGTCTGCAGGCGCAAGACGATCGACGACGCCAGCACCACCGGGTCCACCGCCGTGTGCGGCATCGACCCGTGCGCGCCGCGGCCATGGATCGTGATCTTCAGCGAGTCGCCGGCCGAAAGGACCGGGCCCGCCACCGTGCCGATCGTGCCCGCCGCCGTGGGCATGACGTGCTGGCTCAGCGCGACGTCCGGCCGCGGGACCCGCTCGAGCAGGCCGTCGTCGACCATCGCGCGGGCGCCGGCGGCCGTCTCCTCCCCCGGCTGGAACACCGCGAGGTAGGTACCCGACCAGGCTTTGGGGTTCTCGGTCAGGATTCGAGTGGCGCCGAGCAGCGCGGTCGCGTGCGCATCGTGGCCGCACGCGTGCATGACACCCGGCGTCTCGGAGGCGTACTCCAGGCCGGTGTCCTCCTGGAGGGGCAGCGCGTCGATGTCCGCGCGGGCGAGGACGGTGGGGCCTTCGGCGGTGGGGCGTCGGCGGCGGCGGGTCTCGTGCCGGCGGGGCCCGGGTTGCTGATGACCGCGACGACGCCCGTCCCACCGATGCGCTGGGACTCCAGGCCCAGCGCGGTGAGCTCCTGCTCGATCCGGTCCGCCGTCGCGTGCTCGGCCATGCTGAGCTCCGGGTGGCGGTGGAAGTGGCGGTAGAGGTCGCGAAGCCACGGAAGGTGGGTCGAGACGGCGGACTCGAGGGTGGCGGGACTTGCGATGGTTGGCATGACTTCCACCTTCCTCCACTTCTCTCGATCGAGTCCTCCGAAATGCGTCTCGAGCGCCCCTGTTCGGTGACTACTATCGCGAGCAGATCCAATGACTGTGCACGACGCTAACTCGAATAGATCGGACCTATCTTGACTTCTGCAGTCGCCAATATCGCCGCCTGGACGTTCGTCGCAGAGTGCCCAATTCCCGACGATATCGGGCCTCTGCTCGTTCAGGGTGAGCAGCCGATCGCTGCGTACAAGACATTCCGCGACTCGGCGATCTTCACCACCAAGCGCCTCATCGTGCGGGACGCGCAGGGACTGACAGGTAAGAAGGTCGAGATCTACTCCCTGCCTTATAACGCGATCAACATGTGGTCGTCCGAGAACGCGGGGAGGATGCTCGACTTCAACTCCGAGCTCGAACTGTGGACACGGGCCGGCCACATCAAGATCAACCTGAACCGGGGAGTCGACATCCGAAAGCTCGACCACCTCATCGCGCATGTCGTCCTGAACGGGTAGCCCGTCGCTAGACGTTGCAGCTAGGAGCATGGGTCAGTAAT
>NZ_BCSL01000109.1:0-1281 GCF_001570845.1 Dietzia papillomatosis NBRC 105045
CACCCCCGCGCGCTCGACGATCATCTCCAGGTTGTGCGGGTTGCAGATCCCGAGCCCGGTGCCGATCGGCGCGCCCAGGGGCATGACCGCAGCGCAGCCCACGTCCTCCAGGCGGCGGGCCAGGACCGGGTCGTCGGTGGTGTAGGGAAGGACGACGAAACCGTCATCGACCAGGTCCTCTGCGGCCTCCACCACCTCCACCCCGTCGGGCAGGAGCGTGCGCTCGTCAGCGATCACCTCGAGCTTCACCCAGTTCGTGCCCAGCGCCTCCCTCGCGAGCCGGGCGGTCTTCACGGCCTCGGTGGCGGACCGGCACCCGGCGGTGTTGGGCAACGGGCGGATGCCGAGCTCTTTCAGCATCCCGAGCAGCCCGAGTCCGCCGGCGCCGTCCATGCCCAGCCGCAGGTCGACCTTGCGGATCGACACGGTGGTCAACGCGGTCCCCGAGGCGATCAGCGCCTCGCGCAGGACCTCCTGGTTACCGGCACCGCCGGTGCCCGTGATGAGCCGCGAGGAGACCTCCTCGCCCGCGATAACCAGGGGCGAGTCCAGCACCGCGGCGACGCCAGACGGATACGCGGACGGCCCTGCGACGCCGCGAACCGGGGTCGCGGCCGAGGTCGGGTCAGCCACCCTGGACCGCCGTGAGGACGTCGATCTCCGCGCCCGCACCGAGCGGGGCGTCGTCCCAGCCCGAGCTGGGCACCACCACGCCGTCGACGGCGATGGCGACGCCCTCGTCGGGCAGGTCCAGCTCGGTGACCAGTGCGCGGACGGTCGCGCCGTCGGCCAGGGTGCGGTCCTCCCCGTTCACCGTGACGATCATGGGCCCTCCTACTCCACACTCGTCATCGTCCACTACAACTAGATCCCCGGGGCTGCCGATTCGGCCCTGAGTGCGCTGGGGCGTGCTGATGCTGCTCGGTGAGCCTGGCGGGATGGTGTGCGTGGGGAGTCCGCTTGGGGCTCGTCGGTCGGGCTTGAGTCCGTGATCGATTCCCCACGCCACGGCCTGGGCTCGGGTGCTCACGCCCATTTTTCGATACGCGGACCGGATGAAGGTCTTGACCGAATTGGTCGACAGGTAGCACTGCGCGGCGATGTCCTTGTTGGATAGTCCCTGGACAATGAGACCGATCACTTCCGCCTCTCTCGGAGACAGGCCCGCCTCTTTGGCCGGCCACTGGTCCGATCGCATCACCGATAGGCCGGGTCCAACCATGGTCACTCGCTGACCTGCGGCGATTTTTTCAATTCCCTCGACGAGTTCGAGCGCCGACA
>NZ_BCSL01000110.1:0-1243 GCF_001570845.1 Dietzia papillomatosis NBRC 105045
TGCATCTTGAGGTGAGTTATGAGACCTCGCGAGCTGGGGCAGTCCGGGCCGGGTGGTTGATCGACGATGCCTCTCATGTCCAAGGCTGCGACTCATTGTGAGAACTCGACAACTGGCGGATGTTCGACTCCGGGAAGGTGATACATCGAGGCGCGGTCAGTCCGGGTTGCTTTCGGGCCGCCCGCGCCTCAAAGCGGTAGGTCGAACCGATGCTTACTCGCTGTCACTCTCGCGCTGATTCGATGGGGCTCCGAATAGTCCACCGGACCACGAGCCGGTTCGGACTCGTCCCCCAGCTCCCACCACGAAGTCGGCGATCACGACACCCGCGCATAGCGCGACTCTAATTGTCTCTGAGGGTTCCTGGTTGGGGCTGACAAGCACGATCAGCGCGTAGGCGACGAGGCCGACGATGAGGCTAGTGAGAAGTGCGGCGGCGATTCGCATCAGCAGTAGCGGTCCCAGTTGATGTTGTCGCCGGCGATTGCGGCGATCCAGAGGCAGGGGAAAGTGAGCACCCCGGTCAGGGCGCAGTGGAAGCCGGTCACCCAGGTGAATGCTCCGATACCGACGAAGGACTTCCAGCAAGTTGCAGCGGGCTGCAACGGTCCATCCTGCTTGTTCGGCTCGGGGGGAAGTTCGGAGACGAGTCGGTATCCACCGGTCCCGTCAGTGTTGGGGACGAGGTACTTTCCGGCGGTCTTGGTGAGGAAAGTGTCGATCGCGTTCTCGTCCATGAGGGCTGCAAGTCGGTCCAGCTCCCCTTGCGGGTCGACCGAGTACCGATTGAGGAACGTCGTCATCGCGGGGCTCGACGACAGCTTGGAGAGGCGCCGATCATACCCTGCCGGATCTGCCTTTCGGGCCGCCTCGGTGTCGAGGTTGGCGTAAGCGTCCAGGGCGGCCTTCTCGGTCGCGCTGTCGATCGCCGTGGTGGGGTTGGCGGAGTTGCTGCTGAGAGTGTCGAGGCTTCCGGTCTGTGCGGCGGCAGTTGGCGCCAGGAGCGCTGCCATGGTGGCGACAGTCGCCCCTACCACACCGATACGAGCTTTCATGTGTCTTCTCCTGATCGACTAGGTGGCGGAGGGGTGAGCACAACAGCAAAGATACTGATGCTCACATTGCGGACGCTAACACCGTCAGTGGGTGCGCACAGCAAACAATGGGAAAAAAAGACCTCACATCAGCAGGGGCACTTCGGTGTTGATGACCCACCAGCCAGGTTGATGAATCGCTGCAATGG
>NZ_BCSL01000111.1:0-1147 GCF_001570845.1 Dietzia papillomatosis NBRC 105045
TCCGGTGGCGTACGCCGAATCGCCCAGCACCTCAATGTTCTCGACGTCTGTAGTGGTGGGATCTGTGGTGACCAGGTCCGCGCCGACAGTGGCATCGGAATTGTCCGGGCCGCTGGCCCGGGTCAGCCGGGTCGCGGTGGTCAAGCCGGTGTCGGGTTCGACCACGATGTGGGCTTTGAACCCGTCCTGGCGACGCTGCTGGGTCTTGTGCGCGTGCCGGGCATCAGGATCGACAGTGGAGATCACCCGATCCGGGGCGGTACGGCGCGCGATGCGCCACCGCCCGTCGGTGCCATCGGAATCCTCGGCCGGTTCGACGTCCTGACCGGCCACCAACGCCAAGAGAGCGACCGCCTCGGCCGGCCTGCCACCAGCGGCGGTGATCGCCTCGACGTTCAAAGCCTCCAGCAGTGCCAACGCATCGGCTACCAGGGCGGAGACCAGCTCGTCGCGGGCGGCCTGGTCGTCCCACGCGATACGTGGTTTGCCCGCCGTCTCGTATCCGTGGCCGGTCACCTGGGCCAGGCGGGTGCACACGCTGGCGATGAGGTCTTTGGCGTCGGGGACCTCGCGGCCCACCCGACGGATCTGGGCGATCAACTGGGTGATCGTGTCCTGACGGGCAACCGCATCGTCCAGCACCGTCGAGTCCAGTGCCCGGCGGGTCTTGGACTTGACCGCCCCGGTCTCGGCGATGACCTGACGTACCACCTCGAAGATCCGCTGCGGACGCTCGCTGGCCGCCAACCGGCGCCGCCAATAGGTCAACGTCGACGAGTCAAAGCCCTTCGCATCGACCGCGTACCCGCAGGCAGCCTTCCACCGCAGATCGAACGTCAACGCATCCACGGCCTCACGGTCCGAATGGCCGTACAGGGCTTGCAAGACGATGACGGAGGCGATCACCTCACCCGGGATCGACGGCCGGCCCCGACCCGACCGGAACAGGTCGGCGAACAACTCCGCCGGGAACAACCGGTCCCGATGCTCGGCCAGCAATGCGAACACGCTGCCGGGCTCGAGCAGATGCCCCGCCACCGACTCCACATCCAGCAATTCCCGTTGCCGATCCGACTCACCCTGCATACACGCAGTATTTCAGGCGCCCCGCCAACCCGAGGTGCGGACACCCGGATTGTTCAGCAGC
>NZ_BCSL01000112.1:0-1071 GCF_001570845.1 Dietzia papillomatosis NBRC 105045
GCCTGGGAACTGCACACCCGCTACCCGGCGATCCTCGAGGCCATGGCCGCCGGGCTGATGGAACAACGCGTCGCCGAACTGCTGGCCCGGCAGATGGCCACCGTCCGCGGCGACGTGTTGGAGAAGGTCCAACGCCAGGTCGTCGAGGACTACCTCAACGGTGTCGCCGCCGGTATCCGCCTGGGCGATAAGGCCCTGCGCGATGACATCGACGCCGTCATCGGTCGCCACGACCCCGACGCCATCCGCCTGCGCAAGGAAGACGCCAGCCGCGGCCGCGGTGTGCGCATCGGCAAAGGCGTCGACGGTATGTCCACCGTCTCCGCCCTGCTGGCCACCGAGGAAGCCGCCGTGCTGGCCGAGGCCCTCGACCAGCGGGTCGCCGAACACCAGGCCGCCGACACTGGCGCAGCCGCCGCGGCCGACCCGGATGCCCCGGCCGAGCCGGAGCCGCGCTACTCCAAAGCTGAACGCCGCGCCGACGCCCTGATGTCGCTGATCTGCGGCGACACCCCCACCCACCCCGACACCGACACCGGCACCGGCACCGACACTGGCACCGACAGTAACGCCGGCCCGGGCGACCCGAGCGCCGCCACTGGCGGCGGTCAGGGGCTGGCGCCGGTATTGCGGCCGAAGGTCACCGTCATCGCCACCGGCGACAACGGCCGCGACGACCACGGCGCGCGGGTGGAGTTCACCCGCACCGGCCAAGCCGCCCTGCACACGCTGATGGAGATGCTCGCCACCTCAGATGGCGCCTCGTTCGAGCAGGTCGATCCCCGCCTCGGCGCGGCCGACGACACCGCCGCCGCGCTGAGATACCGGCCCGGTGCCGAGTTGGCGCGCCGGGTCCGGCTTCGCGACGGCACCTGCCGGCACCCCGGGTGCACGGTCCCCGCCGACGACTGCGACCTGGACCATGTGGTGCCGTTCAACCACGCCGACCCCACCGCCGGCGGCCAGACGGTGGAGGCGAATCTGGTCAGTCAGTGCCGCCGCCATCACCGGTTCAAAACCTTCTCCGACTGGACCTACAAGCTCGAGCCCGACGGCACCCTGATCGTGACC
>NZ_BCSL01000113.1:0-1051 GCF_001570845.1 Dietzia papillomatosis NBRC 105045
CCGCGTCTTGGAGCGACTTGTACCAATCGGGCGGGTCGAACTGGGAGGTCACCAGAGTCGATCCTCGCCCTTCGCGGGCGGCCAGGATGTTGAGCAGCTCGGCCGCGGTGTGCGGGGCCACCGGGGTGGTCAGGAAGTCGTCCAGAACCAGCAGGTCACAGTTGTGCAGGTCGGTGAGGAAGTCCAGCCGGCGCTGCGAGGTCGGCTCCAGCACGGCGAGCCGGTTGGCCAGGTCGTCGAGCCGGAAGTATCTCGCGGTGTAGTACTTTCGGCACGCGGCATTGAGAAGCGCTTGGGCGAGGTAGGTCTTGCCCACGCTGGACTGGCCGAGCACGACGAGATTACGAGTGGCGTCGATCCATTGACAGCTGGAGAGACGTGCGATTAGCTCGCGGTTGACGTTGCGGTCAGGCAGGTAGCGGATCTCTTCTACGCAGGCGTCAGGGTTTGGCGATCTTTCAGGCCTTGAGTAGTTTCTGGGTCCGGCGTTCCTGCCTGGCCGTGATCTCCTTGTCCAGGGCGTGGAAGATTTTCTCGGAGAAGGTCCACTCGTCGCAGGCGGGATCGTTGGCCAGGTCAATGACGGTCTGTCCGAACGCGGTCATCCGCAATTGCGTGAACAGCGGCATGTCGGCGTCGGTGAGATGACGATCAGTCACTGCAGCTCCTCCTTCCCCGCGATGCCGGTGCTCGGGCGGCCGGTCAGGGCGGCGAGACTGAACTGCTCGGGCCCGGCCAGATGCGCCCCGGTGGTATCTCGCCGCCCTGCCGGCGGCTCCACCCGGGCCGTCGTTGCCGGCGGCGCCTCCGTCGTCGTGGGTCGGGCCGCGGCCTGGGCCCGCAGGGCCGCCAGTCGCTGTTTGACGGCGGTGTAGCTGATAGCCCGGCGTGCGGTCTCGGAGACGAGTTGCCCGCAGGCCCGCTCGAGGAGCTGCTTGTTGTCGCCGCGGGCCAGGGCGAGGATGTTCTGGCACGATCGGTAGCCCTGCGCTTCGATGCGCTGACGATCGAGGACCTCGCTGATCGCGGCGACGGTGTTCGGTCCGATCTT
>NZ_BCSL01000114.1:0-1046 GCF_001570845.1 Dietzia papillomatosis NBRC 105045
CCGCGTCTTGGAGCGACTTGTACCAATCGGGCGGGTCGAACTGCGAGGTCACCAGCGTCGAGCCCCGCCCTTCCCGGGCGGCAAGGATGTTGAGCAGCTCCGCCGCGGTGTGCGGGGCCACCGGCGTGGTCAGGAAATCGTCCAGCACTAGCAGGTCGCAGTTGTGCAGATCAGTGAGGAAGTCCAGCCTGCGCTGCGAGGTCGGCTCCAGCACGGCGAGCCGGTTGGCCAGGTCGTCGAGCCGGAAGAACCTCGCGGTGTAGTACTTTCGGCACGCGGCATTGAGAAGCGCCTGGGCGAGGTAGGTCTTGCCCACGCTGGATTGGCCGAGCACGACGAGATTGCGAGTGGCGTCGATCCATTGACAGCTGGAAAGTCGTGCGATTAGCTCGCGGTTGACGTTGCGGTCAGGCAGGTAGCGAATCTCTTCTACGCAGGCGTCAGGGTTTGGCGATCTGGAGGCCTTGAGTAGTTTCTGGGTCCGGCGTTCCTGCCTGGCCGTGATCTCTTTGTCCAGGGCGTGGAAGATCTTCTCCGAGAAGGTCCACTCGTCGCAGGCGGGATCGTTGGCCAGGTCAATGACGGTCTGGCCGAACGCGGTCATCCGCAGCTGCGTGAACAGCGGCATGTCGGCGTCGGTGAGATGACGATCAGTCACGACCGGCCTCCCGGTTTGAGTCGTTGGGAGCGCTGGTGAGGGCGGCGAGGCTGAACTGCTCAGGCCCGGCCAGATGCGCCCCGGTGGTATCTCGCCGACCCGGCGGCGGCTCCAGCCGGTCCGTCGTAGCCGCCACCGCCGGCTGCGTGGTGGTGGGCCGGGCGGCGGCCTGGGCCCGCAGTGCGGCCAGCTGCTGCTTGACGGCGGTGTAGCTGATCGCCCGGCGGGAGGTCTCGGAGACGAGTTGGCCGCAGGCCCGCTCGAGGAGCTGCTTGTTGTCGCCGCGGGCCAGGGCGAGGATGTTCTGGCACGAGCGGTAGCCCTGCGCCTCGATCCGCTGACGATCGAGGACCTCGCTGATCGCGGCGACGGTGTTCGGCCCGATCTT
>NZ_BCSL01000115.1:0-1013 GCF_001570845.1 Dietzia papillomatosis NBRC 105045
TCAGCCCGGTATCGGGTTCGACCACGATGTGGGCTTTGAACCCGTCCTGGCGACGCTGCTGGGTCTTGTGCGCGTGCCGGGCATCGGGGTCCACGGTAGAGATCACCCGGTCCGGGACGGTGCGGCGGGCGATGCGCCACCGGCCGTCGGTGCCATCGGAATCCTCGGCGGGCTCGACGTCCTGGCCGGCGACCAATGCCAGCAGCGCCACCGCCTCGGCTGGTCTGCCGCCGGCGGCGGTGATCGCCTCAACATCCAGAGCCTCAAGCAGTGCCAGAGCGTCTGCAACCAGGGCCGAGACCAGCTCGTCGCGGGCGGCCTGGTCATCCCAGGCGATACGCGGCTTACCGGCCTCGGAGTAATCGTGCCCGCACACCGCCGCCAACCGGGTGCACTCGGAGGCGATCAGCTCTTTCGCGCCGGGCACTTCGCGGCCGACCCGCCTGATCTGGGCGATGAGTTGGGTGATCGTGTCCTGACGGGCCACCGCATCATCCAGAACCGTCGAGTCCAGTGCGCGGCGGGTCTTAGTCTTGACCGCTCCGGTCTCGGCGATGACCTGGCGCACCACCTCGAAGATCCGCTGCGGATTCTCGCTGGCGGCCAGCCGGCGCCGCCAGTAAGTCAACGTCGACGAGTCGAAGCCCTTGGCATCGACCGCGTACCCGCACGCGGCCTTCCACCGCAGATCGAACGTCAACGCATCCACGGCCTCCCGGTCGGAGTGCCCAAACAGAGCCTGAAGCACGATGACCGAGGCGATCACCTCCCCCGGGATCGACGGCCGGCCCCGGCCCGAGGGAAACAAATCGGCGAACAACTCCGCCGGGAACAAGCGATCCCGATGCTCGGCCAGCAACGCGAACACGCTGCCGGGCTCGAGCAGATGCCCCGCCACCGACTCCACATCCAGCAACTCACGCTGCCGATCCCACTCACCCTGCATGAACCAAGTATTTCAGGCCCGGGTCAACCCGCGGGGCGGACACCCTGATTGTTCAGCAGTCTCCTAG
>NZ_BCSL01000116.1:0-1003 GCF_001570845.1 Dietzia papillomatosis NBRC 105045
GATTCCACTCCAGGGTCGGCCCACCCAGTTCCGGATCACCCTTGTTGAACGCGATCACATGATCCACATCGCAGTCCTTGGCTGGCACCGAACAGCCCGGATGCCGGCACGTGCCGTCGCGCAGCCGGATCCGCTCGGCCATCGCCGGGGTGATCAGGTATCGCAGGGCGTGCTCGGGGTGGTCCAGCACCCCGGGGGCGGGGTCGATGAGCTCGAACCGCACACTGGCCTCATCCCCCTCCAGCAGCTCCGTGCACAACCACTCGAAACTGCTGTACGTGCCGTGGACGAACTCCACCCGATTCGGCAGACCCCGCACCGCCGAGGCGATCACACTGATCCGGATCGGCACCCCCGCCCGCGCCGCGTTCCCCAACGACGGACGCGGCAGATCCGCCCCCACCCGCACCTGCCCGAGCTCGATCCCACACTCCTCAGCCACCGCAGCAGCCGCATCCGCGGCACCGTCGGCGGCCGCGCCGGTGGTGGCGGGATCGCCCGCAGGCGCGGCGGTGGCGGCGGCGTCGGGCGGATAGACCGCCAGCGCGGCCAGAGCGTCCGCGCGCAGCTGATCGATCGGCCGGTCCAACCCGTCCGCGGCCGCCACCGCAGCATCGGTCTCGATCCGACGGCGCAGCAACTCCGCATCAGCGGCGGTGAGTTTGGCCCACATCGTGGCCATCCCGTCACGGGCGCCGCGGAACCGGACCCGGCGGGTCTGCGCGGCCGCCTCGGCCGCCTCCTGCGCCCCGGCCGGATCGCACCGCTCCACCGCCTCATCGATCGCCGAGTTCACCGCCGTCCGGCTCGGCCGGTCCCCACCCTCCAGATCGCCGGTAAACCGGGCCAGGATCTCGTCCTCCACCTCGGCCACGATCGCATCGGGCACCTCGGCCAGACGGCACGCGATATCGATCGCCAGATCCTCCGGCATCACCCCCCGCTCCACCACCGAACACAGGCGGGACAGACGGGTATGGATCTGCACCCCCGCGGTGACCAA
>NZ_BCSL01000117.1:0-988 GCF_001570845.1 Dietzia papillomatosis NBRC 105045
GGTTCCACTCCAGGGTCGGCCCGCCCAGTTCCGGGTCGCGCTTGTTGAACGCGATCACATGATCGACGTCGCAGTCCTTGGCTGGCACCGAGCAGCCCGGGTGGCGGCAGGTGCCGTCGCGTAGCCGGATCCGCTCCGCCATGGCCGGGCTGATCAGGTATCGCAGTGCCTGGTCCGGCGAGTCGACGGCGCCGGGGGCGGGGTCGATGAGCTCGAACCGCACACTGGCCTCATCGCCCTCCAGCAGCTCCGCGCACAACCACTCGAAACTGCTGTACGTGCCGTGGACGAACTCCACCCGGTTCGGCAGACCCCGCACCGCCGAGGCGATCACACTGATCCGGATCGGCACCCCCGCCCGCGCCGCGTTACCGAGAGACGGCCGCGGCAGATCCGCCCCCACCCGCACCTGCCCCAGCTCGATCCCACACTCCTCAGCCACCGCCGCCGCAGCGTCGGCGGTGCCGGTCGCGGCCGCGCCGGTGGTGGCGGTATCGCCGGCGGCGGTGTCGGGCGGGTACACCGCCAGCGCGGCCAGGGCGTCCGCGCGCAACTGATCGATCGGCCGGTCCAACCCGTCCGCGGCCGCCACCGCGGCGTCGGTCTCGATCCGCCGGCGCAGCAACTCCGCATCAGCGGCGGTGAGTTTGGCCCACATCGTGGCCATCCCGTCACGCCCACCGCGGAACCGGACCCGGCGGGTCTGCGCGGCCGCCTCGGCCGCCTCGGCCGCCCCGGCCGGATCGCACCGCTCCACCGCCTCATCGATCGCCGAGTCCACCGCCGGCCGACTCGGCCGATCCCCACCCTCGAGATCGCCGGCGAACCGGGCCAGCACCTCGTCCTCCACATCGGCCACGATCGCATCGGGCACCTCGGCCAGACGGCACGCGATATCGATCGCCATCTGCTCCGGCATCACCCCCCGCGCCACCACCGACGCAAGGCGGGACAAGCGGGTGTGGATCTGCACGCCCGCGGTGACCAG
>NZ_BCSL01000118.1:0-962 GCF_001570845.1 Dietzia papillomatosis NBRC 105045
CTGAGCGGTGACCCGCGAGACCGTGGCCGTATGGGACAGACGAAGTCACGATTTCGCCAGTTCACCGACGAGCAGTGGGAGCGGATAGAGCCCCTGCTGCCCTCGAACGAAGGGCGGCAGGGGCATCCGTTTCGCGACAATCGCAAAGTCGTCGAGGGGATCATCTACCGCTACCGAGCAGGTATTCCCTGGCGGGACCTACCTCGCGAGGAGTTCGGTGCGTGGCAGACCGTGTGGAAGCGTCACGCCCGCTACGCCCGGGACGGGACCTGGGATCGCATCCTGCACGTGATCCTGGCCGATGCCGACGCAGCCGGAAAGATCGACTGGAACGTCTCGGTCGACGCCACCATCTGCCGCGCTCATCAGCACGGCACAAATACAACGCGCCCTGAGCAGGACACAGGGGGCAGGGTCGAATCACAAGAACCGGCCCTTCCGGGACTGTGAACCCGCAGGTCATGGCATCGGTCGCTCGCGAGGAGGGCTGACCACCAAGATTCACAGTGCCGTCGACGGCCGCGGCCGACCGCTGGCGAACGTGATCACCGGTGGGCAACGAAACGACGGCGCGATGCTGGCCGAAGTCCTGGCCGACATCCACGTCCCACGCCACGGCAAGGGCCGACCCCGCACCCGCCCCGACGCGGTGATCGCAGACAAGGCCTACTCGTCTGGCACGATCCGCCGCCAGCTCCGCAGTCGCGGTATCGCCGCTGTCATCCCGGAGAAAAGCGACACCATCGCCGCTCGCGAACGCCGCGGCAGCCGCGGTGGCCGACCCCCGAAACTCGACACTGACCTCTACAAAGACCGAAACGTCGTCGAGCGTTCCTTCGCACTGGCCAAGCAATGGCGAGCGCTGGCCACCCGCTACGACAAACTCGCGATCACTTACCGCGCCGCCGTCACACTCTGCGCAATTCTCACCTGGCTACGCCGATTGGGAGACACACCCTAGA
>NZ_BCSL01000119.1:0-954 GCF_001570845.1 Dietzia papillomatosis NBRC 105045
GGTGGGGTTTGCGTCGGTTCTGTCAGAGTCCGAATGCTCCGCCGCTGATCAGGATGAACGCGCCCAGGCCGATCAGGACTGTCGGGAACAGGATGTGTTCCCAGCGCTCTAGGACTTCGGCGATCGGTCGGCGGGTGGCGACGAACTTGGCCAGGCCCACCAGTCCTGCCACCAGCACTAGGAACACGATGCAGTAGGCGACTACGGCTCCCGGGCCCACGTTGAGAAAGACGGGGACGTAGACGCCGATGTTGTCGCCGCCGTTGGCGAAGGTTACGCCGGCCACGGTCCACACGGCGACGTTCTTGCCCTCGATCTTTGCGTCGTCGTCATCATCGTCCCCGCGCCAGGCCTGCCACGCGGCCCACAGTCCCAAGCCGAGTGGGATCAGCCCGAAGTAAGGGATGGCCTGCGGGGGCAGGAAGGCTCCCGCGCCCAGGGAGACGAGCACTGCGGCGCCGAGGATGCCGATGAAGCCGAGGTACTGGCCGACCAGGATGCGTGCGGTGGTGCCGCGTTGGCCGGCGCCGCGGGCGAAGAACAGCGACAGAACGATGATGTCGTCGATATTGGTGGCAATGAACAGGCCGATCGCCTGCAGGGCCGAGGACAGGATCACGCCTGCACCTCCGTGGCGTGACAACCCGGCACTGAGCAGTCGGGCTCCAAGCATAGGGCGTTTTCGTTGACCGCGAGGGTGACCTCGACCAAGGAGGATAGTGACCGCGCCAAGTGCGGGTCTGCGATCTCATACCGGGTCTGGCGACCTTCGGGCACGGCGACAACGATTCCGCAGTCGCGCAGGCATGCCAGATGGTTCGACACGTTCGACCGTGTCAGCTCCAAGTCCCGGGCCAGCTCCGCCGGGTAGGTCGGCTGCTGTAGCAAGGTCAGCAGTATTCGGGACCGTGTCGGGTCGGCCATCGCCCGCCCTAACCGGTTCATCACATCCAT
>NZ_BCSL01000120.1:0-878 GCF_001570845.1 Dietzia papillomatosis NBRC 105045
CCCCCTATTGTCTCGGTCCCCCGCGGGCAGTTCTTCACCCTTTAGGGTGACGCTGTAGTGGGGCGGTTGGGTTACTTCGATGTCGAGGTTTTCCGCCATCAGACACGGTGGCCCTGATCGCCGACGGTCTCGTTGTCGCCGCCGATCTGAGAGCATTCTCGGCGTCGTGGTGCAAGCGCAGCCGATAGATGGGGAGGCCTGGAGGGCGAAGTCCGGTCAACCAGGGGATTGCCATTGGCCTGCAGAAAGGACGGGACCGGGCCCGGTACAGGGTGGAGGTGACCCGGTTCCTTGCTCCAGGCAGTGTCCCACCGAGAGAATCTCTGGGAAGTACTACTGATCGGTCAACACCGGGAATTCCTACAACCGTCAGACGAACGAGCTGCGTGTTCGCAGGCCGTTTCCTAGAGGTGCTAGCCACCGATTTTTACTCGAGCCGGAAACTCTCGTCGATCCCCGCTGCACGGCTGCCCTCGAAACCTGCCCCGGGTGACCACG
The DNA here is from genome assembly GCF_001570845.1 of Dietzia papillomatosis NBRC 105045. Taxonomy (NCBI): domain Bacteria; kingdom Bacillati; phylum Actinomycetota; class Actinomycetes; order Mycobacteriales; family Dietziaceae; genus Dietzia; species Dietzia papillomatosis. The sequence goes on from NZ_BCSL01000120.1 coordinate 499, forward strand.
GGCCACCCATCTGAACTCTGGTCCTTTGGCGTAGTAACAATTAACTGTGGACGAGCGATTCTCTGAAGGACAGTTGAGTTATCGAACGTCCGGCCGCGCGCACAGTGGTCCGGCCGAACGCACGAGAGAAAAGAGTCCAGCATGCGGTCGCATCGCCCCCCGTACTTCCGGATCGCCGCGGTCAGTACGGCCGCGCTCCTTGCCGTCGCTGGCGCGCCGGCAACCTCCAGCGCGCAGAGCGCCGAGCTCGGTCTCGGGCTGGCGGTTGTCGGCTCCCTCGGCGCGTTGACACTCGGCCTTGGTGCCGAGGTCGATTCCTCACAGCTTCCGACCGACTCCCTCGCCGACGGTTCCTTGGAACCAGGATCGCTTGGGCTCGG
>NZ_BCSL01000121.1:0-874 GCF_001570845.1 Dietzia papillomatosis NBRC 105045
CGGTCCTGGTCGGTAGGCGCAGTGGCCGAAGGTTTTCTCCCGGTGGTGTTTTCGGCACAGGCACACCAGGTTCCATTCGGCGGTGGGCCCGCCCAGCTCGGGGCGTTGGTGGTCGAAGGCGATGACATGGTCGATCTCACAGTCGTGGGCATCGACCGTGCACCCCGGGTGGCGGCAGGTGCCGTCGCGCAGGCGGATGCGTTCGGCCAGGGCCGGGCTGATGCGGTACTTCAGCGCCGCCTCGGGGGTGTCCTCGGTGCCCGGTTGCGGGTCCAGCAGTTCGAACCGGACCTTGGCGTCGCCGCCGGAGAGCAGTTCCTCGCAGAGCCAGTCGAAGCTGGCGTAGGCGCCGGTGACGAACTCCACGCGGTTGGGCAGGCCCTGGGCGATGCTGTTGATCACCGAGATCCGGATCGGCTGATCGGTGCCCCACGAGGCCCCCAACGGCGCACGACCGGCGGCACTGTCGTCGGCGTCGGAGCCGGTGCCGGTGGCGGCGTCGGTCCCGGTGCCGGTGGCGGTGCCGGTGGTGGCGGTGCTGCCTGCGGTGGCCGGGCCTGCCGCACTGTCGTCGCCCGGGTTGTCGCCCGAGTGATCGCCCGGGTGCTCGGGCAGGGGGTCGGCGATGTCGGTGGTGTTGGGATCGCCGAGGGCGACCAGGGCGTCGGCGCGCAGTTGGTTACGGGTGCGCGGGTGGCCGGTGTCGGCGGCGGCGCGGGCGGCGGCGTCGATGCGGCGGCGTAGTTTCTCGGCATCGCCGGAGGGCAGGTGGGCCCACATGCTGGTCATGCCGTCGCGTTCGGGGCGGAACCGCACGGTGCGCTGGTCGGCGGCCGCGTCGACGGCATCACCGGCGCCTTGGGGGTCGTGGCGC
>NZ_BCSL01000122.1:0-844 GCF_001570845.1 Dietzia papillomatosis NBRC 105045
CGCTTCCGGATTTAGAGTGCGTTGATCTGGTTCTGGAGCTGTCCGGAGTGGATGAGTGATCGCAAGATGTAGTGCTTGAGGTTCCGGAAGCCGAGGGCGATTCCGCGGAGGTGCTCGAGGCGTCCGTTGATGGCCTCGACCGGCCCGTTGGAAGCGCCCACGTCGAAGTAGGCCAGGATCTCTCGGTGCCGCTTCCACAGGGACCGGCCGAGCTGCGCCAACTCGGTGAGGTGCTTCGGCACGCCAGTCCGGATGGACTTGAGGAGCTTGTACATCGCGATCTTTCCGTCCCTTCGCCGCGGCTGCTCGTAGGCGTTGATCAGCCCCTGGTAGACGCGGTAGGTGACCTCCACCGCGACGTGGGCGTCGTGGGCGACGAACGCCTTGAACAGGCGAGCTTTCTGCTTGTCGGTGAGCAGCTCAGCGCGGGTGCGCAGGATGCGGCGGATCCCGTACAGGGGGTCGCCGGTGCGGCCCCGATGTCCGGTGGTGGTCTGCTGTATTCGTTGTCGGCACACGGTGAGCTTGTCGGCGGCCAGATGGACGACGTGGAACGGGTCCATCACCGTCCGTGCCTCGGGGACGGCTTTGGCGGCGGCGGTGTGGTATCCGGCGAACCCGTCCATCGTCACCACCTTGACGCGGTCTCGAAACATTTGGTCACGGGCATCGAGCCACTCGGTGAGCACCTTCGCTGAACGGCCCGGGACCATGTCCAGCAGCCGAGACGGGCCGGCGCCGTCCACGACCGGTGTGAGGTCGACCAGCACGGTGACGAACGAAGAGGAACCGTCGCCGCGCACGTGCTTGAAACTTGTGCTCATCGACCCCGAGAACGCGGACG
>NZ_BCSL01000123.1:0-812 GCF_001570845.1 Dietzia papillomatosis NBRC 105045
GGCGCTGCGCGGCCGCGCGGTTCTCGGCGGCCCAGCCTTCGCGCGCCGCCGTCGTCAGGCCTGCCAACGCGGCAGCGGGGTTACCGGTCGTGCGCTCCGGATCGCCGTCCATGCCCCACCCCCCGTGGTCGCCTACGCGGCCATGCCGCGCCATGTCTCGAATACGTGTTCTATTCTACGGTCACGCGTTCGACACCACAAGGGGCATCTGCGAATTACTCGCCAACCGCTTCGCGTAGCGCAATCGAAGCGAGAAGCCAGCTGTCGCCGAATCGCCGAGAACCCAGTCGCCGAAATTGAGCGATAGTTAGTTAGCGTGGCCAGTTCTTCACGAACCGATCATTTAGCAGGTCGACAGTTCGCAAATTCCTTAGCTGGCGACCAAGCCGGGGAATATGTGACTTTCGCGGTGGCACGGCACTCAGGGCGGTCGTAACTTCTGGTGGTGTAGCCCACAGACAGTGGGCACGTCACGTCGAAAGGGCACGACATGGGCGAGATTTCTGACTTCTGGTTCGACCTCTCCGAAGGGTCCGCTGACCTCCTCCCCGCGGGTGGCGTCGGCTCGGCCGCAATCGACGGCCTGCTCCGCCTTCCCTCGTACATCCTCTTCACGCTCGGTGGCGGCGCGGAGATCTTCGGCTCCTGAGTCACACCCCTTCCCGCTTCGCCGCGATCGTGCCCTGAACACGACCGCGGCGTCGCGCATTTCCGGGCCTCTCCGGAGCGGCGGGACAGGTCTTCTCAGAGTCCGCAGAACTCCAGCCAGCTGTCGACCTCACGGCGGGCCTGCTCGCGTCCCGAGACGTACG
>NZ_BCSL01000124.1:0-789 GCF_001570845.1 Dietzia papillomatosis NBRC 105045
CTCGTGACCATGGATGACGTCACGCCCGAGCCGGATCGCCATCTGCCGTCGGTCCGCGCCTCCGACGCCGAGCGCGACGCCACCGCCAAGCTCCTCCGGGAGTCCTTCTCGGAGGGGAGGCTCACGCTCGCCGAATTCGATGACCGGACCTCGCGGGCGTACGCCGCACGCTTCCGGTCCGAGCTCATCGAGCTGACGCACGACCTGCCAATCGCCCACCACGAGCACGACTCGACGCCCGCGACCCGGCCGCACGGGGCCCCGGCGCGTCGCGTCACCGGGGGCGTCACCGGGGCCAGCGGGCCCGCCTACTCGCTGGCGATCATGGGAGGCGTCGAGCGGGCGGGGGCGTGGACCCTTCCCTCCGTGCACACCGCGTTCGCGCTGATGGGCGGCATCGAGATCGACCTGCGTGGCGCCTCGTTGCAGTCCCACGAGACGACGATCCGGGCGTTCGCGATCATGGGCGGCATCGACATCTACGTCCCCGACGACATCCATGTGGAGATCGAGGGCCTGGGGCTGATGGGGGGCTTCGGCGAGGAGTCCGGGAGCTGGAAGCCCGATCCGCGACCGGTCCGCCAGGCCCCGCCCGGCGCCCCGGTCATCCGGGTCACCGGGCTGGCGCTCATGGGCGGGATCGGCGTGCGGCGGGTGCCGCGCAGCGAGGACTGACCGCCGGCGGGGTGGCGGGCGGGTCGCGCGCATGCTGTCGGGCGGCCGGTAGGGCCTCAGTCGACCGGCGGGCTGGACGCCTGCGCCCAGAAGCGTTTGGGGATCCGCCCCGCA
>NZ_BCSL01000125.1:0-720 GCF_001570845.1 Dietzia papillomatosis NBRC 105045
CCCGCACCGGCGAAGCCGCCCTGCAGACCCTGCTGGAAATGCTCGCCACCTCGGATGGGGCCACCTTCGAGCAGGTCGATCCCCGCATCGGCGCCGCCGACGACACCGACGCCGCCCTGAGATACCGGCCCGGTGCCCAGTTGGCGCGCCGTGTCCGGCTCCGCGACGGCACCTGCCGCCACCCCGGGTGCACGATCCCCGCTGATGATTGTGACCTGGATCATGTGGTGCCGTTCAACCACGCCGACCCCGCCGCCGGTGGCCAGACCATCGAGGCGAACCTGGTGGCCCAATGCCGGCGCCACCACCGGTTCAAAACGTTCTCCGACTGGACCTACAGGCTCCAGCCCGACGGCACCCTGATCGTGACCACCCCCGACGGCACCGTCATGCTCACCCGCCCCGACGGGCCGCTGGCCCAGTACCGACGCGAACAACAACGCGACGAGGCCGATGCCTGGGCGCGTCAGCAACGCCGCAACCCCAGCCCCGTCTACGGGACCGGGGTCCTGGACGAGGCGACCTACTTCGCCCGCCGCGCCCAACGCCTGGCCCGCGAACGCGCCCGCACCGCCGCCCGCAACGCCGCCGAAGCCACCGACGCCGCACCGACCTCGCCGCCACCCGACACCGGCGCCGAGGCAGCCGAGACCGCCCCAGACCCGAACGCGGGTCCGGACTCGAACACGGCCCCGGGCCCGGCCCCGCGTGAGCGTATGA
>NZ_BCSL01000126.1:0-609 GCF_001570845.1 Dietzia papillomatosis NBRC 105045
CGGCGCTCGCCGCCGCGCAGCAGGTCGGCGGCGCCGCGCTCGAGCAGGTCGAACGCCTCGTCGAGGTAACCCGCGCGACCGTGCGTCGCGTCCTGCTCGCCGCCGCGCGGGCGGTGCCGCAGCACCGAGGCACCGGCGGCCAGGCTCAGGTCCACCAGCACCCGGATGCGGAACCGGCTGAGCTGCGGCTCCCGGCGGCCGATCGCGTCGTACAGCGGGTCGAGGATCTGCTCCGCGAGGCACGACCGGGCGTCGCTGGAGAGCATGATCCCGATCTGCTCCCCGGCCACGAACAGGTTCTCGGCGGCCTCGATGTCGTCCGACGAGCGCCCGTACAGTTCGCGGAACATCGTGCGGAAGATGTCCACGGGGGTCAGGTCCGGGTGGGCCTGGTCCACCTGCCGCACGAACTCCGCGATCTGCTCGCGCAGGAAGTGCAGGAACGCGTCCTCGCGGTGGGCGAAGTAGTTGTGGAACGTGCGGGTGGACACCCCCGCCCGTCCCGCGATCGCCGACACCGTCGCGCCCTCCGCCCCCTCGGCGACCAGGAGTTCCACGGCGGCCGCCGAGAGACGGGTGCGGGTGTCGGCCTTCTTCCGCTCGCGCAGG
>NZ_BCSL01000127.1:0-604 GCF_001570845.1 Dietzia papillomatosis NBRC 105045
CCTGGTTCGGCTGGGGGGTCGCTCGGCTCGCTCCTGCCGTTGGCCCTCGTCGGTGGCGCCGTTGCGGGAAGCGCGATCGCCGCGCCGCAGATCGGCCAGTTGGTAGCAGATCTGCAGGTCGACTTGGGGATCGAACTACCGCCGCTGCCCGGATCGGTGGCCCCGCCGGTCGTCGAGGCGCCGCCGGCCCCAGGGCCGGACACCCCGAACGGCCGTGGGTGACTCCGGTACGAGATTCGGCGGCGACACCATCGTGGCCGACACGATCACCGTCATGTCCGGTTCGCTCGGTGATTTCGAGTTCTCGGCCCCCGGCGGCGTGCAGTTGGCGTTCATTCGCCTGACCCGCGATGACTGGAACCCCGCTCCGAGCGTGAACGCTCGCGGCGGGGTCGTTGTCGTTGGGTAGCACGGTCGGCATATGCGCGAGGCGGGGACATACCTACCTTAGGCACCCCACACGACCACTAGACGCGATCACCACGTCGGAGTGGACCTTGGTCCGTACACCCCCGTGGGACGAAAGGGGATGTAATCACTCTGGCAGGGCAGGACTGTCGCGACGCGGGTGCAAGGAATGCGGCGCGGAGGAAAGGTCAGCCGG
>NZ_BCSL01000128.1:0-560 GCF_001570845.1 Dietzia papillomatosis NBRC 105045
TGTGGTCTTGGTGCCGATGACGGGGTCGAAGATCGCCATCTTCGTGCCCGCCCAGTCGACCTGCATCGTGTGCCCGGGCACATGCGCGATCCGCATCGTCAGCTCGCTGACCTCGACGTACGTGCCGACGATCTGGCAGAACCGCTGATAACTGTAGTGCCGCCGCCCCGGCGATCCGTCGCTGTCGAGGTAGTTGGCCCACAGCACCCGCAGCGGCAGCTTGTTCTTGCCCGTGCGCTTCTTCACGGTCGCCGCCACGTCGAAGGCCACGAACTCCGCCGACGGCGTCTTGCGCCCATCGGTGAACAAGGCGTCAATCTCCTCGCCGCTGAGCGCCTCGACCTGATCGACGGCGGTCAGCCCGTGCTCGCGGCACACCTTCCTCGCCTTCGCGACCGTGCGGTGCGAGCAACCCGCGATCGCCTCGATGTCCCGGTAGGACCTGTCCTGCAGCAGTAGCGACATCACCAATCGGTAATCAGTCACCGTGCCTCCTGTTCGGAATCACGCGCAGCCTGGTTGCCACGCGTAGAACCGACACGAGCACACGATGACCGGCA
>NZ_BCSL01000129.1:0-558 GCF_001570845.1 Dietzia papillomatosis NBRC 105045
GTGGTCTTGGTGCCGGTGACGGGATCGAAGATGGCCATCTTCGTGCCCGCCCAGTCGACCTGCATCGTGTGCCCGGGCACATGCGTGATCCGCATCGTCAGCTCGTTGACCTCGACGTACTCGCCGACGATCTGGCAGAACCGCTGATAGCTGTAGTGCCGCTGCCCCGGCGTGCCGTCAGTGTCGAGGTAGTTGGCCCACAGCACCCGCAGCGGCAGCTTGTTCTTGCCCGTGCGCTTCTTCACGGCAGCCGCCACGTCGAAGGCGACGAACTCCGCCGACGGCGTCTTGCGCCCATCGGTGAACAAGGCGTCGATCTCCTCGCCGCTGAGCGCCTCGACCTGGCTGGTGGCGGTCACCCCGTGCTCGTGGCAGACCTTCTTCGCCTTGGCGATCGTGCGGTGCGAGCAGCCCGCGATCGCCTCGATGTCCCGGTAGGACCTGTCCTGCAGCAGTAGCGACATCACCAATCGGTAATCAGTCACCCGTGCCTCCTGTTCGGATCCACGCGCAGCCCAGTTGCCACGCGTAGAACCGACACGAGCACACGAGGACCGG
>NZ_BCSL01000130.1:0-533 GCF_001570845.1 Dietzia papillomatosis NBRC 105045
TAAGCGACACAGGCTCAGCCGGAACTACACGTCTCTATCGACCTGGCAAGCGCAGGCAGACAGTCCGATGTGCCGGGATCGTGGGTCCTCCTTCCCCACGGTGGCAGCCCACTAGAACCCCGGTGCCGCCGATTCGGCCCTGAGTGCGCTGGGGCGTGCCGATGCTGTTCCGGTAACCCTGGCGGACTGGCGCGCGTGGGGAGCTCGCTCAGGGGCCTCGTCGGTCGGGCTTGAGTCCGTGCTCGATTCCCCACGCCACGGCCTGGGCCCGGGTGCTCACGCCCATTTTTCGATACGCGGACCGGATGAAGGTCTTAACCGAATTGGTCGACAGGTAGCACTGCGCGGCGATGTCCTTGTTCGATAGTCCTTGAACAATAAGACCGATCACTTCCGCCTCCCTGGGAGACAGTCCCGCCTCTTTGGCCGGCCACCGATCCGATCGCATCACCGACAGGCCGGGGCCAACCATGGTCACCCGCTGACCTGCGGCGATTCTTTCAATTCCCTCGACGAGCTCGAGCGCTGTTAGC
>NZ_BCSL01000131.1:0-526 GCF_001570845.1 Dietzia papillomatosis NBRC 105045
TTTGCCCATGTCGTGTTCCGGCCGCACGACATGATGCACACCGATCTGCGTGAGGATCTTGGCGTGGGAGTTGCTGATCGCCTTGGCCCACACGTTCGCCACGCCCATATTGATCAGGGCCGAGGCGGTCAGCAGGCTGGCCTCGAGGTCGGAGCCGATCCCCACCACCGCGCGATCGAACTCGTGCACCGACAACTGACGTAGGGACTCCTCGTCCGTGGTGTCGGCCACCACCGCGTGCGTGAGGCGGTTGGCGATCTTCTGCACGACCGCATCGCTCGCGTCGACACCCAACACCTCCGCGCCCTGGGACATCAACTCCAGGGCGAGCGACTTGCCGAACCGGCCGAGACCGAGCACTGCCACGGCGTCCGGCGCTGATTTCCTAGCCAATGAGTGGCCTTTCTGCGGGAAGGTCGTACCGTCGCCCGCGTTGGCGAGCGGCCAGGGCACTGACCATGGTGATCGGGCCGATCCGGCCCAGGTACATCAGTCCGATCAGTATCCACTGACCCCACTCGGGAAG
>NZ_BCSL01000132.1:0-525 GCF_001570845.1 Dietzia papillomatosis NBRC 105045
CTGACGAGCTCACGCACCTGTTCTGCGCCCCGGTCACACTCGACCCGACCTGCGCCGAGTGCGGGATGGCGGGGCGCCTGCGAGACCACGTCCAGCGGAAGGTCACGGATCTACCGATCGTCGGGCACCCGACCAGACTGCACGTGCGGGTACCGCGCTTCACCTGCGACAACATCGAATGCGAGACGCGGATTTTCCAGCAGCGCATGCCTGATTTGGCCGAGCCGCGGGCCAAGACCACCCGCCGGTGCAGCCGCTGGATCCTGCAGCGCTTGGCGATCGACCGCACCAGCGTGTCCGCCGTCGCGAAGGCCCTCGGGCTGGGCTGGGATCTGGTCAACGACCTGGCGGTCTCCGAGACCCGCGCCATGGTCTACGACCAGCCCGGACACTTCGATGGCGTCCGCGTTCTCGGGGTCGATGAGCACAAATGGAAGCACGTCCGCGGCGACGGCAGCAGGTCGTTCGTCACCGTCTTGGTGGACCTGACCCCGGTCGTGGACGGCACCGGCCCGTCCCGGTTGC
>NZ_BCSL01000133.1:0-513 GCF_001570845.1 Dietzia papillomatosis NBRC 105045
CACGGAGATGCGGATCGGTTGGTCGGTGCCCCACGAAGCCCCAGGCCGCGCACGACCCGCGCCAGCGCCAGCGTCGGTGCCGGTGGCGGCGGTGCCGGTGGCGGCGCTGCCCGCGGCGGCCGTGCCGGCGTCGGCGGGGTGGTCGGGTAGGGGGTCGGCGATGTCGGTGGTGTTGGGATCGCCGAGGGCGACCAGGGCGTCGGCGCGTAGTTGGTTGCGGGTGCGGGGATGGCCGGACTCGGCGGCGGCGCGGGCGACGGCGTCGATGCGGCGGCGTAGTTTCTCGGCGTCGCCGGAGGGCAGGTGGGCCCACATGCTGGTCATGCCGTCGCGTTCGGGGCGGAACCGCACGGTGCGCTTGTCGGCGGCCGCGTCGACCGCGTCGCCGGCGCCTTGGGGGTCGTGGCGTTCGCGGGAGGCGTCGACGGTGGTGTCCAGGGCGGTGCGGCTCGGTCGGTGACCGCCGGCCAGGTCGCGGGTCAGGCGGGCCACGACATCGGATTCGACACCGCC
>NZ_BCSL01000134.1:0-504 GCF_001570845.1 Dietzia papillomatosis NBRC 105045
AGCGCGAACCCGGCGTTGTTGAACGCCGAGACCGAATGGAACACGCCCAGCCACAGCGACCGCAGCACCGGCTCGTCGTACCCGACCGCGAAACGAACCGCCATCACCGCCGCGGTGACCGCCTCGATCAGCAAACTCATCCGGACCACGCCCACGACCACGCCCCGCACGTCGCCGAGTTCGGCCGCCCGGGCCTCGGCCGCGGTGTTCAACCGTGCCTTGAGCCCGATCCGGTGCGCCAACATCAGCCCCACCAACGAGGCCATGGTCATGATCCCCAGGCCACCGACCTGGATCAGCCCCAGAATGACCGCCTGACCGAATCCCGACCAGTGCACAGGGGTGTCCACCACGATCAACCCGGTCAAGCACATCGCCGACGTCGCCGTGAACAGCGCTGCGGTCACACTGGTGGCGCTCCCGGACGCCACCGCCGCGGGCAGCAGCAGCAACCCGGTCCCCACCGCGATCGCCGCAGCGAAACTCAGGGCGACGACCCGGACC